>NZ_JBFXHE010000547.1:0-2501 GCF_050177295.1 Desulfobacter sp. | reverse complement strand
GCGCTTTTGCTGTTTGCCTTGGGGCTTGAGTTCTCGCTTAAAGACCTTAAACCGGTGAAGAGAATCGCATTGATTGGAACCCCGATTCAAATTTTTCTCACCATTGGACTTGGCTTCGGAATTGGTACCCTGTTGGGCCTGCCATGGAAGCCTTCGCTTTGGTTAGGGGTCTTAATTTCTCTTTCAAGCACCATGGTGCTTTTAAAAACATTAATGAATCAAGGATGGCTGGGGACCCTGTCAAGCAAAGTGATGATCGGGATGTTGATTGCCCAGGATCTGGCGGTCATCCCCATGATGATTATTCTACCGCAATTGAATGATCCAACTGTTGGCCTGCCTGTGCTCGGTTTTGCCGTAATTAAAGCCGGCGGATTTCTTACGGGTATGATTTTTTTGGGTACACGACTGCTTCCAAAGGTGATGTCGTATATCGCCAGGCTTGGATCAAGAGAATTGTTTTTATTATCCATTACTGCGATCGGCCTAGGCGTGGGCTATCTCACCTATCTGTCAGGCCTGTCTTTTGCTTTTGGTGCTTTTGTAGCCGGAATGGTTCTAAGTGAGTCTGATTACGGACACCAGGCACTAAGTGACATTATTCCCTTAAGAGACCTGTTCGGGTTGTTGTTCTTTTCATCTGTCGGCATGCTCTTTGATCCCTTATTTTTATTCAATCATGGCAAAGAAGTCATAGGGATTGTCTTGGCGGTCTGTATTGGAAAAGGATTAATCTTTGCATTCATATCACGGATTTTTAACTACCACAGCGTCATCCCATTTGCTGTCGGGATGGGTCTTTTCCAGATAGGAGAGTTTTCTTTTGTTCTTGCCAGGTTGGGGGTATCCACCGGCTCCATAGACAATCACTTATATTCTCTTGTTTTAACTGCAACAATCTTGTCAATGGTGCTCACACCGTTGGTTTCAGGGCAGACCGCCAGAGTTTATGCCTTTAAAAAGCGCAGGTTGGGTCAGGAAAAACTTGAAACGTCAAATATTCCGGACCCGGGATATAAAAAACACGCCATTATTGTGGGGGGCGGGAGAGTTGGGTATCAGATCGCCCGCGCATTAAACCGTGTGGCGCTGCCGTTTATTGTGGTTGAAATTGATCACAGACGTTTTGAAAAAATTAAAGAGGACGGAATGTCTGCAGTATACGGAGATGCCGGTCACGAGCGCGTCCTTGACGCTGCCGGTGTCACAACAGCAACGCTTCTCATACTCACCATTCCGGATATTTTAACGGGCCGGTCGATTATTGTAACGGCAAAACAGCTAAATCGCCAAATAGCCATTGTTGCCAGAACGCCAAACCCCGATTGTTTCAGCGAGATGAAAGCGTTAGGAGTTTCAGGCGTGGCAATTCCTGAATTTGAAGGGAGTATAGAAATAACACGGCAGGCATTGCTTCATCTGCAAGTTCAACCAACGGAAATTCAACGCGTTACAGATACCATTCGGCAGGAATTATATGCCGATGTATTAAATACGGATGATCGTTATCATACGCTTTCGCAATTACGTGGTGCTGAACACCAGTTTGATTTACAATGGATTAAATTGCCTTCGGAAAGTTGTCTGGCAAACCGTTCCATCGCCCAGAGCCAGATACGTAAAACAACCGGCGTATCTGTTGTTGGGGTTGTCCGCAATGGACAGCTGAATCCCAACCCTGATCCAAATTTTATTCTGAGACCCGAGGATTTGATCGCAATCATCGGCAATGAGATTCATAGGGAAGGATTTCTTCTTAAAACAGCATTGTAAAATGGGCCGGATCTCGGATTAAGATTGCGAAGATCCTGGCAATAGCGCCAAAATTTCGATTGATGATGTTAATATAAAAAATATAAAAACCGTTTATAAGCAGACAATAAACACAGAGGAGGTTAATAATGACAAAATCTACTTACTGGGCAGATTCCTACATAGATAAACGTTGCAGTGCCCAGGAGGCCCTGAAACATATCCGGCCAGGTCAACGTATATTTATAGGCTCATCCTGTGCTGAACCACAGCATCTTGTCCAAGAGTTATCCGAAATCTCCACAAGATTCACCGATCTTGAAATCGTGCGTCTGCTCAGCATTGAAAATGGATCGTTAACGCTTATCGCTAATGAGTCTCCATCCCATCAGTTCAAAATCAGGTCCTTTTATTTAGGTTCCTGTGGTTACAGCATTATAAAGAAAAATCAACGATTTGTTACGCCTACAAACCTGTCCCAGATCCCGAATCTGTTCAAATCCGGGCTCATGCCGTTGAATGCTGCGCTGATCCAGGCCACGCCGCCCGACGACTTTGGGTGGATGAGTCTTGGGATTTCCGTGGATATCAATCTTTCAGCCTGCGAAACTGCTGATATTGTTATATGCCAGATTAACCCCCAAATGCCCCGGGTCCTGGGCAGAAGCTTTATCCATGTTAATGATGTTGATTTTATTGTGGAACATGAGGAACCACTTTTAACCATCCAGCGGCTCCCTGAACATGAG
>NZ_JBFXHE010000546.1:0-2505 GCF_050177295.1 Desulfobacter sp. | reverse complement strand
GGGCTGACAAAGTGGGACATTCCTTTTCCATATGGGTGTTTTCCATATCCGGATCTCCATGAGCTGTCTTAGCGCTTGTTTGGTAATTGATAAATCGGCTCTATCTTTTCGTCAAGGCCGTGGTTGACCTCAAGTCCAAGTCATAAAAAAAGCAAAATGGGCAAATTATTTAAGACCGGTTCCTAAACAGAGCTCCATTTTTTACCAACGGGTATACTTTTTTTCTTGTCATCCTGGCAACAGTCAGGATAATCTCCTATACCTTAAAGTATTTCAAGTTTTTTCGTGGCAGGTGAATTGGCCTATTGGAGGCCAGGCATTTGCTGTAAAATTTATTCTTTTAAAGGAGGACGTACAACCATGAAAAAAATTTTAAAATTTGTTGTAATTGTTGGCTGTTTTTTAGCGCTAACAGGTGCCCCTGTTCTTGCCAGTGGCGGCGGCAAAGCAGCCAAACCAAGTCCGGATGAAGCAATCGCCATGCTGAAAGCAGGGAATGAGCGTTTTGTAACCGGTAAAACCATTCAGCCGCATACGGATGCTGCCCGCCTTGCGCTTGCCGGTAAAGAAGATCAGGGAGATCACGCCTATGCAACGGTCATCACCTGCTCCGACTCCAGAGTTCCGGTTGAAATCCTGTTTGATGCCGGTATTATGGATATTTTTGTTATTCGTGTTGCCGGTAATGTTCTGGATGTTGATGAGATAGGGTCTGTTGAATATGGCCTTGCCCATGTAAAGACCCCGGTATTTGTCGTTCTTGGACATACGCAATGTGGCGCAGTCACGGCAGTGACAAAGGCTGTCCAGGGTCACGGTCATCCATTGGAAAGAAATATCCCCCCTCTGGTTGATAACATTATCCCCGCAGTGAAAAAAGCGATTGAAGACAATCCAGATGCCCATGGTGCGGATGTAATGCCTTATGCCATTGAGGAAAATATCTGGCGAGGCATTGAGGATCTGTTCATGGCAAGCCCTTCTTCCCGGAATCTCGTGAACGCGGGGAAAGCCAAAGTTGTGGGCGCCATCTATGACGTATCAAACGGAAAAATCAACTGGCTGCCCGAAGCAAGAACTATTGAAATCCTAAAGAAAGTTGAGGCGAATCCTAAAAGAGCCATGGAAGCCATGGCCAATTAATTTTGCCTTAAAATTCAATACAAAAATAATAATTGCCGAACAAATCGCGGTGCTGGCGTCAGTACCGCGTTAACATGCTATAGACAAGCAATCCGGGGGATTTATTTCTTTCCAAGTCCTTAAAAAACCTCCAGGCCCAAACTTTTGGACGTAAAGGCCGAAAGAAACCGTTTGAATCAAACCCGATTCAACGCTCCCTTTTCTAAAAGTCGGGAAGAAAAACTTCCCATTGTCCTTCACTTTACAAAAACGCATTGGAGGAATCCGTGAAAATTGAAGACTGGTTTGAAAACTGGGGCATTACCGGGCTGAAGATCAGTGCCGGGTTCATGCAGATGGAATGGCAGCCGAGGCCCGAAGAGGAGCAGGCTGCCTGGGAACTTTACATCGAACTGATCACCCGGGTGGCCACCCAGCCCCTTGGCAAGGACCAGGGGGATGAGGCGGCTGCCTTGAGTTCGATTTTTTCTCTGTTCCAAGTAACCCGGGACCTGCTCAAACAAAAGGGGCGCAAGGCAGAGGTATTTTCCAAGATTGCCGTGGTCATCCTGAACCAGAAAATTCGTCCCTTTACGGCCAAATGGCACAAGCGGGTATCGGATAATATGCTGGAGAAGCCCGAGGAAAAAGCGTCTTTCCGCCATGAACTGGAACAGATTCAGGACGTACTCCGGGGATATGCGGCCATGCTGGCCAAAGTGGCCGGGGTGGAGGATTTCCAGAAGCTGGAGCAGGGGCCTTTGCAGGAGCTGTAAAAGATGAACGGCAACGAAACAAAGCGAAAGATATACGTTTCCTATTGCAGAAAAGACGGGCACGCAAAAAGATTGATTGATGCCCTCATAGAAACTGCGTCTGACACCGAATGCAGCATCTGTTATGATGAAACTTCGCTGCAGTTAGGAGAGTCTATCACAAAATTCATGGCCAAGGTCAGTGAGGCGGATCGAATCGTTTTTCTTTTGTCTCAAAATTATTTTCAATCCAGATCCTGCATGAATGAATTGTTATTGGCTTATAAAAAACGGGCCAGTGAGCTTCAGCCGGCAGTGGTGATGCTGGATAAATTTTTACCCGGTGCTGAACAGGAACAAAAACTGGTCACCTGGTGGCAAGAACAAAGTTCTCAAAACAATGGAGAAGAAAAAGATGCTGCCGATCTGACGACCTGCGGTGAAAATGCCGAGGCTATTCCTGTGATCCTGGCTTGGCTGTTTGGAAAGTATAACCCCGAATTTAAGTACCGGGACCGGCTGGTCCTTGTGCAGGATGACAAAAAAAACTGTGACCAAATAGCCGATGAAATCATCAAATGGCTGGATAAGGAAATTGTTCCGGTCCGGTATAAACATTTGGCTGCGG
>NZ_JBFXHE010000545.1:0-2505 GCF_050177295.1 Desulfobacter sp. | reverse complement strand
AGGCCCGGGCCGGCTTTGCCGAAGGCTATGCCAACATGGGCTTTGTTCTGCTGCAGCTGGTGGACGGCAAGGATGCCAAGGAGGATGAAGAAAAAGTGGAGAAGGCCATTAAAAATCTAAAGAAGGCTATTATCCACAATAAAAATTTCATCCAGGCATACACGACCTTGGGAACCGCCTATTTTATGAAAGGACTGGTGGAAGAGGGGGTCAAGGCCAATCTTCAGGCCCTGTCCGTGGAACCTAGCTTCCCCATTGCCCATAACAACCTGGCCGTGGCCTATCTGGAACTTAAAGATTATAAGCAGGCCATCAAACATTGTGATATTGCGGTGGATTTAGGTTTTGAAGTCAACCCGGCATTGCTGGATGAGCTTGCACCCCACCGGGGCATATAATCACACCGTGATGACAGGTTTTTATTGACATGCGGACTTATAAATTCTATATCAGCTATGTTATTTTGCTTATAATGTCTGCTTCAAAGCGTTAATTTTTTTACTAATGCTTTGGAATGATAGAGAAAAGAATATTAATGAGAAGTTTGGAAAATCTTTTCATTGTTGCATGTAAATCAACTTTTAACGGAGGTAAGTAAATGGCTAAGCATGAAACTCCTTTCTTAGACCAGCTGGAAAGCGGCCCGTGGCCTAGCTTTGTTTCTGACCTGAAACAGCAGGCAGAAGTCAGAGCCAAAAACGAAAAAGGCGTTGAATTCCAGATCCCCCAGGATTGTGTAGACGATCTTCTTGGTGTTTTAGAACTTTCTTACAAACATGGCCGTACCCACTGGAAACACGGCGGCATCGTTGGCGTATTCGGATACGGTGGTGGCGTTATCGGTCGTTACTGCGACCAACCCAAACTGTTCCCTGGCGTTGAGCATTTCCATACCATGCGTGTAAACCAGCCTGCCGGTAAATACTACACCACCGAGTACCTGAAAGCACTGACTGATCTGTGGGACTTCAGAGGCTCCGGAATTACCAATATGCACGGCGCCACCGGCGACATCATCCTGCTGGGTACCACTACTCCCCAGTTGGAAGAAGTGTTCTGGACACTGACCCACGATATGAACCAGGATCTGGGTGGTTCCGGCTCCAACCTGAGAACCCCTGCCGACTGCCTTGGCTCTTCCAGGTGTGAATATTCCTGCTACGATGTCAGCGCACTGTGCCATTTCCTCACCAATGAATATCAGGATGAGCTGCATCGTCCGGCATTCCCGTACAAGTTTAAATTTAAACTTGACGGCTGTCCCAACTGCTGTGTTGCTTCCATCGCCCGTTCCGATATGTCCTTCATCGGTACCTGGAAAGACGACATCCGCATTGATCAGGACGCGGTTAACAAATATGTTGAAAACGACCCTGCATATCCTGCCAATGCCGGTGCCCACAAAGGTAAAGACTGGGGTTCCTTTAACATTCAAAAAGAAGTTGTCAGACTTTGCCCCACAGGCTGCATGAAGTTTGAGAACAAAACCCTGACCATTGACAATGCCAACTGCACCCGCTGCATGCACTGTATCAATGTTATGCCCAGAGCCCTGAAAATTGGTAAAGAGACAGGTCTCTCCATTCTTGTTGGCGCCAAGGCTCCGATCCTTGATGGTGCCCAGATGGGTTCATTGCTGGTTCCCTTTGTTGAAGTCAATGCCGACAATGATTACGAAGAAATTACAGAAGTCATTGAAAACGTATGGGATTGGTGGATGGAAGAGGGCAAGAACCGTGAACGTCTTGGTGAGCTGATCATGCGCCAGGGCTTCCAGAAACTTCTGGAAGTAACAGGCATCGAAGCGATGCCCCAGCATGTTGCCTATCCGAGAACCAACCCCTACATCTTCTGGAAAGAAGAGGAAGTAACCGGCGGTTGGGAACGTGACGTTGAAGAATACAGAAAACATCACTTAAGATAAAAAGGGAGATATATAATGGCATTTATTTCTACAGGGTATGATCCCAAAAATCCGATGGTGAACAGAATCACCGACATCGGTCCCAAAGACTATAACGAATTTTATCCTCCTGTTATCGCAAAAAATAAAGGCAAATGGTCTCATCATGAAATCCTGGAGCCCGGCGTACTGGTTCATGTCGGCGATTCCGGAGATGAAGTGTATACCGTAAGGGTTGGCGGTGCCCGCCTGATGTCCACAAGTCACATCAATGAAATCTGTGAGATTGCCGACAAACACTGTGACGGATATGTTCGTTTCACCACCCGTAACAACATTGAGTTCATGGTTGATTCCAAGGACAAAGTAGAGCCCTTGAAAAACGATCTGGCTTCCAGAAAGTTCCCCGGTGGTTCCTTTAAGTTCCCCATCGGTGGTACCGGTGCCGGCGTTACCAATATCGTTCACACCCAGGGCTGGATTCACTGCCACACCCCGGCCACCGATGCTTCCGGCACCGTAAAGGCGACCATGGACGTATTGTTTGACGATTTCCAGCAGATGAGAATGCCGGCTCAGCTTCGCGTTTCCATGGCTTGCTG
>NZ_JBFXHE010000544.1:0-2506 GCF_050177295.1 Desulfobacter sp. | reverse complement strand
TGATTCAGTCTCGGATGCTGTTTGGGATTGGCGAGTTGATACCGGCGAGGTCTACTTCAGTTCACGGTGGTATACCATGCTCGGATATGAGGCTTACCAATTGCCCCAGAACCTTGAAACATGGCGGAGCTTGCTCCACCCTGATGACTTACCTGAATCAGAGGCAACCGTGTTTCGACATCTTAAATATGGAGAGCCATTTGAGATCGAATATCGTATGCGCACGAAAGAGAATCAATGGCGTTGGATTTTAGCCCGGGGAAAGGCTGTTGAAAGAAATGACCAGGGCAAGGCTGTCAGAATGCTCGGCACCCACATGGATATCACAGAGCGGAAACAGTCTGAAATGGCGCTGAAACATTCAGAGCTAAAATGGCGCAATATTCTTGTCAACACTCCCCAAATAGGCATTTCACTAAATACCGGAGCTGAAATTACTTTTGTCAATGAGCACTTTCTGGCCCTCACCGGATGGAAAGAAAATGAAGTTATGGGGCGGAATTGGTTTGACTTGTTCATTCCGGAAAATGTCCGGGAAGATGTCAGAAAGGTTTTCCACTCTGTAATGGGGCAAAAGGATACGCTTGGGTTCTTGAATTTTGAAAATGAGATCCTTGGAAAATCCGGCCAGGTTTTTAATGTCGCCTGGTCTAATGTATTGACCAAGGATGTTGAAGGAAATGTGGTTGATGTGACTTGTTTGGGGGTTGACCTTACTGAACGCAGGCGTTCTGAAGATAAATTAAGGAAAAGCGAAATCAAATACCGAACAATGATGGAGGCGATAAAAGACCCGGTTTATATCTGTTCGGAGGATTTTATAATACAATATATGAATCAAGCCATGATTGACAGGGTCGGCCGTGACGCCACAGGGGAGTTGTGTTACCAAGCACTGCATGGGTTCGATAGAAAATGTCGGTGGTGCAAATATGGTGAGACATTTCAGGCGGGTCATGCCGAAAAAAATATTTTCAGCCCTCTGGACAAGTGTTCTTTCAATGTTTCAACTACTGTCTTTGTGAATGAAAGCGGATCTCTGTCCAAGCTTTCTGTATTCAGGGATACAACGGAACTCATAGAATTGCAAAAGCGCCTTCAACAAGCACACAAGATGGAAGCGATCGGTAACCTTGCCGGCGGCATTGCACACGATTTTAACAATATTTTATTTCCTATCATTGGAATGTCGGAGATGATGATGGAGGATCTGTCGGCCGGAAGCCTGGAGCACAAATATGCAAATGAAATACATAAGGCCGGCCATAGAGCCAAAGAATTGGTGGCACAGATTCTCGCCTTCAGCCGTCAATCAGACCAGAAAAAAATGCCGATAAGGTTCCAGGATATTTTAGAAGAGGTCCTCAAGCTTTGTCGGGCGACGATTCCGGCAAATATTAAGATAGAGCACAAAATTCAACGAAATTGCGGGTTCATTATGGGGAATGCCACACAGCTCCATCAGGTCGGTATGAATCTTATTACCAATGCATACCATGCGGTTCAGGAAAAAAACGGCAAAATAATTGTTGCTCTTGAGGAGATCAAAATTGACCGGACCAATTTAACGGATACCGGCATTCATTCAGGAAAGTATCTGCTGTTTACTGTTTCCGACGATGGTACCGGTATGACGGACAAAGTCAAAAACAAGATATTCGAACCTTACTTTACGACCAAAGAGCAAGGTAAGGGAACCGGTCTTGGACTCGCCGTGGTGTACGGGATCGTTAAAGAATATGGTGGCGAGATTGAAGTCCAAACGCAAATCGGATCAGGTACTATATTCAGCGTCTATCTACCCTTAATGAGTCAATCAGAAAACCAAGGGGCTGCAGAAATAAAAACCGAAATTAAGATGGGGCATGAACATATTCTTCTGGTTGATGATGACGCCGCAGTCGCCAACCTTGAACAGCAGATCCTTGAACGGCTTGGCTATCAAATTACGATGCGTACCGGCAGCCTGGATGCCGTTGAGGTTTTTCGTTCAAATCCGGATGCCTTTGACCTTGTCATTACTGACATGACCATGCCGAATATGACTGGTGATCAACTCGCAGAAGAGATTTTATCCATAAAACCGGATATACCTATTGTCATTTGTACCGGTTTCAGCGAAAGGATAAACAAAGAGCAGGCTGAAGCTATCGGGGTAAAAGGCTTTTTAATGAAGCCCGTTGTAAAATCAGATTTTGCGTCGATGGTTCGAAAAGTTCTGGATGATGCTAAATCTGAAAATAAAGGTTAGGCTCTTAATCTCTGACGGGAAAAATTAGTGATAGCCAAAGAAAACAAACCCTCATTTTCCGGGTCCGGTTTTCAACACTTCAGCGGCATCCCTGACCCGGGTCTGTTCCAGCAGACGCCGGGCATAGGCCTTTGCCCGGGAAAAACTTGTCTCCATGACCGTGGCCTGGACCCTGGGCAGGAATTTGGGGTCCACGCTCAGGGTGGTGATGCCCACTCCGATCAGAAAGGGGATGTGGTCGGGATCATGGGCCAT
>NZ_JBFXHE010000543.1:0-2529 GCF_050177295.1 Desulfobacter sp. | reverse complement strand
CCGGTGCATTTTGGCTAATCGGTTTCAGAAATCTTGCTGAGTCTGTTTTCAGATATCTGGGTGAAAAGCATTCGCCAATTATATTTTTCAACCGCCTGGCAGAAACCATGGGAAACAGTCCGGACTCAAGTGCTGAATCATAGAGTTCAGTCACTGTCATCCCGGGTTTGTAAATCGACAATAAAGACTTTGTCTCTTCAATGAGGCCCAATCCAGCCTGAAGTTGTGTCGTATATCTTATTTTTGAACCGCCGGTCATATGCATCTCATGTAAGGAAACGTTTTATAATCACTTTCAAAGGCTGAGATATAGTGCGACCGGGATATTTGAATCAATGCGTCCAATTTATTATCCGCATATTGGCCCACGGTAACAGGTCCATCTGATTCTTTGACAGTATCTTCACCCAATTCTTTAAGTCTTTCAACTGCGGTGTCGCGGCTTTTCAGGAAGTCAGACATGCTGTTAATGACTTTATGCGCCTGTATGCACTGAAAAAGTGCCCGTTCGATAGCATCCGGGAGTCGATAAAGGTGATAGTGCTTGCCGATTCCTATATGTTCATCATGGATAATAGAAGCCGCCTGACAGACCCCGCTATACTGGGCCACACCAATGGAATTGGGATAAATCGGCCCAAGAAATGCCTTGCTTGATGATGACAAAAAAGAAGAACCCCACCAAGATGCTTGCTGTTTTTCACCTAAAAAGCCCACCAGTATCCTGGTTTCACATATATGCTGCATTGAGTCCGGTTTCATTAATCATCCCCTGCTAAATCAAATTTATTCATACTTCAGACGACTCAAACAAACGATAGCACCAGTCCAGAGGCGAGGATTACCTATGGCAAGCTCCGTTTCAATTGGCAGTCTCCTCTTTTTAATGAACTTGAGGGTTTATACCTGGTATCCGCCCTGGCTGTCAAAAATCATTGAAGGCGTACAGGGTTTCATTATTGCTTTTTTGGGTGGGGTAAGTATACAGATAAACGAAAATAACATATTAACTCATTATACCAAAAGAAAAGATTGGCCATGGGGAAAAAACTAATACCGGATGAAGTACGAGAAAAAGTCTTAGAAGAAGTCGATAAATTTAATCAGCTCGAATTGAAGGGAATCAATGCTCGTTACATTGCAAGATTTCAAGGAAGATTTTTATATCTTGATAGAGTGGCCTATAATAGGAAGGCGCCGGTAATTCGTATGGAATATTTTAGAGAAAGTGACGAATGGGAGTTTGCAATATTTAAATGGAGCAAAGAATTTTATGATCCCAAAGAGAGAATGTTTCCTGGGAGTGAGTTTATTGATGGAACTATCTCAGGTGCAATGAGAGCTGGAATGGCTGCATATCCTGTATAAGCAGCCCCTTGCACTGGACGTTTACTTCGCTTTCCTCCGTACCCGCCGGTAAAGAACGCGTTAGGCAGTGTATAAAAGTGGTACTTCCTTCAGGATGCTGCCTAATCGGGATACAACTCTCCTCACCACTGAGGAGCCCTCCCACGCCATCCGCCAGCCGAATCATGGAAAATTTGGCCGAGTAAGGAGGATATCCTTCGACATTTAAAGTTTTTGTCATAAATCTCTTTGCTATTTCGTCTCTCTTGTGGCATCTAAAAAGGTTCAACTATAAATGTAGATGTTTTTCGAAAGGAATTAAAATAATGGAGGAACGGTACATCCCTTCCCAGGTCGAGCCCAAATGGCAGGAATACTGGAAAAACACCCAGCTTTTCAAGGTAGAAGAAGATTCGTCCAGGGAGAAATATTATCTGCTTGAAATGTTTCCCTACCCGTCGGGAAAGATTCATATGGGGCATGTGCGCAATTACACCATCGGAGATGTGGTGGTTCGTTACAAGCGCATGAGAGGTTTTAATGTCATTCATCCCATGGGATGGGATGCCTTTGGTATGCCTGCAGAGAATGCGGCCATTGACAACAATACCCATCCGGCGGCCTGGACCTATGACAACATCCGGGCCATGCGGGCCCAGCTTAAGAAAATGGGGTTTTCCTATGACTGGGACAGGGAAATTGCCACCTGCCGGCCGGAATACTACCGCTGGGAACAGTGGCTGTTTTTAAAAATGTTTGAAAAGGGCATGGCCTACCGCAAGGAATCCTATGTGAACTGGTGTGAAAAATGCCAGACAGTGCTGGCCAATGAGCAGGTTGAGCAAGACAAGTGCTGGCGGTGCTCCCAGGTGGTTCAGCAGAAAAAGTTGTGGCAGTGGTTTTTTAAGATAACCGATTATTCCGAAGATCTGCTTCTCCATTGTGATCAACTTCCCGGCTGGCCGGACAATGTCACCACCATGCAGAAAAACTGGATCGGCAAAAGCGTGGGGGCAGAGCTTGACTTTAAGGTGGAGGGCAGTGACGAGGTGATTAATGTGTTCACCACCCGCCCTGACACCATTTTCGGCGCCACCTTCATGTGTCTGGCGCCGGAACATCCCCTGGTGGAGACCCTGTCCCGCGGCACGGACCAGGAAGCGGCTGTAAATAACTTTGTTG
>NZ_JBFXHE010000542.1:0-2542 GCF_050177295.1 Desulfobacter sp. | reverse complement strand
GGCAGGTTCTTTTTCCTCGAATCCCCTTTTGATTAGTCGTTTGGAATCACAATGCGGACATTGACATCCTTCCGGCCAGCGCAATTCCCGAACAGTGTCGTAACATTGTGCATCATCAATCAGAGTCTTTATGTTTACCTGTATCCGTTGGCCTCCTATGGTGAATTGGGTCAAAGAATTCACCCTCTACCATTATACGACCCTGAAACGCAACATGAGCCTAATTTCTGTGACCATTGCTGAATTTTTCTGGCTGGACAGTCGCACATTGATGATTTCAACCCATTTTTCCGACGACACTTTGTGTTTCCTTTTTTCTAAAAAACCTAAAGTTTTTTCTGTTAACAAGGCCGGATGATCAGCGTACGGCAAGGCCACCTCCGAATGCTTTATGCAGCTCTATGACACTGTCCGTTACAAGTGCCAGACTTTCAATGAAACGCTCCTTTGAGTTAAGCAGGTTTCGTTCTGAATCCAGCACATGGATATAGTCTGCCAGGCCGCAGGTATAAAGGCGCAAGGAGAGTTCGTAGGCCCTCGTGTTTTCGGCCACAGCTGTTTTCAAATGTACCTTTCGCAGCAGCTCTTCCTTATGCTGAACCAGGGCGTTTTCAACCTCTTCATAGGCATGAAAAACGGTTTTTTCATATAACGCCAGGGCCTGTTTTGACCGGGCATCCGCCGCAGCCACACGAGCCCGAACTGCTCCTCCATTGAAAATCGCCCATGAAAATGAGGGGCCAATCGAACCTGTCCAGCTGTTATCCAGAGTCATCTCACCTAAATCCACAATGGACAGACCAATGGAGCCGTTAAAGCCCAGACGGGGATAAAAGTCCGCTTTGGCAACGCCGATGCGGGCCACTTGTGCGGCAAGTTGGCGTTCTGCTGTGCGGATATCAGGACGAACACGTAAAAGATCGGCAGGAATGCCCACAACAAGCTTTTCCGGAAAGCTGGGAATTTGAGGATTATTATCCAAAATCGAAATTAAAAAATCAGGCGCCTCCCCTAACAGGATGGCAAGACGGTGGCGCAGGGTTTTCTGTTGTGCGGCAAGTTGGGGAATCCGGGCCTTTGTATCGGCAATCAGGGCTTTAGATGTTGTAATATTCAACTGGGTATCCATACCGGATTTAAACCGTTTCTCAATAAGATCCAGCGTTTTTTGCTGAAGATCCAGATTCTTAGTGACAACATCTGTTTGGGCCTGAACCTTACGAATCTCAACATAATTTTTTGCCACATCACATAGCAACGCGACCATGGTGTCTGCAAGGTCGGATTCCGATGCCCCGATTTCGGCATCCGCGGCCTCTATACTGCGTTTGATCCGGCCGAACAGGTCAATCTCCCAGCTGGCATCGAATCCGCCTTCATGAAGAATTTGTGTTGCATCATAGTCTTCCATGATGGTAGACGGCAGATTAGCGGTATCAAGCCCCGTTTTGCTTGATCGCAGGGCATTGACAGACGCATTGGCGTCAAAAGAGGGTAAGGTTTCAGACGTGGCAAGGCCTTTATTTGCACGCGCCTCAAGAATTCTGAAAACAGCGATGCGAACATCCTGGTTTTTAGAGATCGCATGGGAAATAAGTCTGTCAAGCGTTGGATCTTCAAGCTTTTCCCACCATCGCTTCATATCAGCATCCCGGCAAAAAGTAATTGTATCCTGTGTTGAAAACGACTCCATGACAGGAACCACAGGAGACTGATAATCTGGGCCGATAGCCTTGCAGGCAGAGATAGACAATGCTGTCAAAAAAATAAGCAAAGCAGAAACGGTTGTGTTTTTCATGATGTTACTCCATTCGTTTACGGAAAAGAATAGTTGCCGAACTAAGGGTTACAGGGGCGATAATGGCCATGGGCCAGGTGTTTGATATAACATCGGCCAAGGGCATCCCCTTAAGAAAGACTCCCCGGGCAATGGTCATAAACCACCTCATGGGATTGCCAAGGGAGATAATTTGCAGCCACTGGGGCATATTCTGCACGGGCGTGGCAAAGCCGGAGAGCACAACCGCCAGGGACATGAAAGCGAAAGCGCCTAAAATGCCCTGCTGCTGGGTCATGGACAGAGAACTGATAAAAAGTCCTGCTCCCACAATGGAGAGTAGAAAAATCAGCATGGCACCATAGAGCAGAACCAATGATCCCTCAAAGGGAATGCCGAAGATATAGACGGAGATCAGCAGGATGCCGGTGGCTTCAACAATGGAGACAAGCAAGGCGGCCACGGCCTTTCCAATAAGGATCTCAATGGGGTGAAGCGGAGAGACAAGAAGCTGCTCAAAGGTGCCAAGCTCTCTTTCCCTGGCAACGGACATGCAGGTGACAAGCAGTCCCACCAGGGCCGAAAGCATGGCAATAAGGGACGGCAGGGTAAAATATTTGTAATCAAGGTTGGGGTTGAACCAGTTACGTTCAATGGTGGTTGCCCCCAGGGGGGCATCTTCCCCAAACTCCTTCTGGAATGCGTCAATAATCTGCAGAGTATAGCCGGCAACTATCTGGGAGGCATTGGTTTTTCGACCGTCCA
>NZ_JBFXHE010000541.1:0-2556 GCF_050177295.1 Desulfobacter sp. | reverse complement strand
GTCAGATCAATGTCACTTTGCGCCATCTGTTCAGGCGTAGGGTTTGCAATGAACTGTCCGTTGACCCGTCCCACCTTGACACCGGCAATGGGGCCGTTAAAGGGGATGTCTGAAATCCCAAGGGCAGCAGAAGCCCCGATCATGGCAAGGATACCGGGGTCGCACAATTTATCCGTGGACATCACGGTGGCAATCACCTGGGTTTCAAAATTATAGCCATCTTCAAACAAAGGCCGGATGGGCCGGTCAATGAGACGGGCATTTAAGGTTTCATGTTCCGAAGGCCGGCCTATTTCCCGCCTGAAATAGTTACCCGGAATTCTGCCGGCTGCATAAATTTTTTCCTGGTATTCAACGGACAGGGGAAGAAAACTGATCTCCTCTTTGGGCTCTTTGACCGCCACCGCCGTTACAAGCACCACGGTTTCCCCGTACTGCACCATCACGGACCCGGAGGCCTGTTTGGCAATTTTTCCTGTACTGATAATTAATTCTTTGCCGCCGATACCGGCTGAAACAACTTTTTCCATAATTTCTCCTGATAAACTGAAAAATAAAAAACGGCGGCAGAAGGTGGGAAAAAGGCTTACATATAATACCCCCGCATATTTACCATCAAACACCTCAATGGCTGCCAAGGTTGGTTTGATAGCAAAGATGCGAACTTATATAAAAACCATTCCCCTCTTGCACCGCCCTGCTGAAAACAAAAACCGGTTTTTGACCCAAAACGCATCAAAAACCGGTTTATTAATGCCATCTTATCTTCTGAGTCCGAGATTCTCGATCAATGAACGATATCTGTTAATATCTTTTTTCCTGAGATAGTCCAGAAGACTTCTGCGCCGGCCGACCAGAATTAAAAGCCCCCGTCTTGAATGGTGATCTTTTTTATGGGTCTTCAAATGATCGGTCAAATAGCTGATCCTGTGGGTTAAAATGGCCACCTGAACTTCAGGTGAACCCGTGTCGGACTCATGGAGCTTGAATTTTTCAATCATCTCCTCTTTGTTTTCTGCAAGTAATACCACGGTAACACTCCTTTATTTGGAATACATTAAAATTCGATGCCGTAAACATGAAAGCAGTTCACTTGAATTGCCTTTTATCCAATATTCCATTCAGAAAAAAGCCCTGTGAACTACCCGGACATCGCAGAGATAGCTTGGCATTTTTACCAGTTAAGCATTAAAAACGCAACAATATTTGTATGTTTGCCCGGATTTATCCGGGGTTACGATGGCCCGCAAATTACCATCTGAATCCAGCACCCGGATATCCGGGATGCTGTCTTGGGACACGATTTTATCACCAGTCACAAACGAGGCGTCAGGCATGGGGGCTTCCCTCACAGACAGGGGCTGGCCGCACTTGACTTTTCCGGCTGTTTCACTGTCAGCAATTATGGCAGGCAGAAACCCTAGGCACTGGGACATGGATATGAACCGGGCCTCTATATCCCGGGATGTCATCTCCCCAAGGCGGTCAAAATGCACAGCATCTTCAATTTTAAACTGACTGGACCGGGTGCGCTGCAATGCAGACAAATGGGCGCCGCATCCCAGTACCACCCCGATATCATGGGCAAGGCTGCGAATATAGGTGCCCCCCGAACATATCACCGGCATGTCAAAAACCGGATGGCCGTTCGTATCCAGGCGAAAATTTTCCATGGCAATGGCCATAATATCAATGGGCCGGGGCGGTTTCTCAATCATCTGTCCCTGGCGGGCCAGTTTATACAGGGGCTGGCCTTTATGCTTCAGCGCCGAGTACGCCGGGGGAATTTGTTTCTGGGGACCATGAAAACCGGTCACAACATCTTTGACCTGATCTGAATTCAGGGCGGCAAGGATACCCGAGGCAGCCCTGTGCGTGACAGTACCGGTACAGTCACAGGTGTCGGTTTCGATGCCAAGGGTAACCTGGGCATTGTACCCTTTCACACCGCTTAGAAAATACTTTGAAATCCGGGTGGCCTGGCCCACGGCAATGAGCAGTACCCCTGTGGCAAAGGGATCCAGGGTTCCTGTATGCCCGATTTTTTTTACCTTGAGCAGATGCTTGAGCCGGTTGACCACTCCGGCCGAGGAGATGCCTTGGGGTTTATGAACAACAAGAATGCCGCTTTTCATTCAGCTGGATCGCCGGAAGGCCCGTCCGGGGCACCGGACACATCGTCCTCTTCCTGAACCTCCCCCTTGGGCGCTGCATCAATCAGGGCATCCAGACGGGCAGCCTCATCAAAGGAGTCATCATGGATAAAACGCAGGTCCGGCATCAACCGCAGGTCCAGTTTCGGGGCAATGCTTTTTTTGATAAACCCCTTTGATTTCTTGAACCCTTCCAGGGTTTCACGAATTCTTTTTTTATCCCCGAACACCGTAACGTAGACATAGGCCAGACTAAGGTCCGGGGACATTTTTACCCCGGATATCGTTGCCATCTACATTCTAGGATCCTGCATCTTTTTGGACAGAAGTTCTGTGATGGCCTGCTGAATCTTTATAGAGACCCGCTCGGCACGTGTATAGGGTTTCATAGACCGGTCCTGCT
>NZ_JBFXHE010000540.1:0-2560 GCF_050177295.1 Desulfobacter sp. | reverse complement strand
TCCGCCATTTGGTTCATATTGACAGAAAACCGGGTTGCTGCTAAAAAAACACGCTGCCCGTTCCATCTATTGTTCAGCAGAGTGGCAAAAAATCTTTTTCGGGGTTTCAGATGAAAGATATGCTGGTTTTGACCAATGAGGAAGATGAGTACCGTTTGATTTCAAACGCCTTGTCTGATGCCCACAACATCCGCCAGGCCCCTGATATCAATACGGCGCTGACACTGCATATCCAGGCCCCGTTTGATCTGATCATGGCCGACATCGAACTGCTGTCAGCCGATCCGGGCATGTCGGCGTTCAGTTCGGTCAATCCATTTGTTCAGTTCATTGTACTGTGCACACGGTCTAACACCTGTAAAGCCATTGAAGCGGTAAAAGTCGGTGCTGTGGGATACCTGCTATCCCCGTTCAGAGAACGGGATATCCATCTGCTGCTTCCCGCCTTGAACCGGTCCCGTTCCAAGGATTTTGAATTGGATTACCTGCGGGACCGGTTCTGGAAAACCGAATGGCTGGACATTATTCGGTCAAAAAACGTGGGCATGAAAAAAATTTTTGCGAATATCCGGTCTGTTGCCCCCACCATTGCCACTGTCCTGCTGTTGGGAGAAACCGGTACGGGCAAAGGCACCCTGGCCCGGCTGATCCACTGGCACAGCCAGCGTTCTGAAAAGCCTTTTATCTCCATTCACTGCGGCGCCATCCCGGATACCCTCATTGAAAGCGAGCTGTTCGGCCATGAAAAAGGTGCATTTACCGGTGCTGAACGGAAAAAGCCCGGCCGGTTTGAAATGGCAGATGGCGGCACCATTTTTCTGGATGAAATCGGCACCATCTCCCCATCCGCCCAAATTAAGCTGCTCCAGGTACTCCAGGATGGCACCTTCAGCCGGATTGGCGGCGAATCCATTCTCAAGGCCAATGTACGGATCATCGCAGCGACCAACTCAGATCTGGAAGACGCTGTCAGCAGAGGGATGTTTCGAAAAGACCTGTTTTACCGGCTCAACGTGTTTCCCATTGAAATTCCGGCACTCAGGGAACGGCTAGAAGACCTGGAATACCTGTTGGATCTCTTTTTGAAAAAACTGAACGTCAAGTACGGGAAAAATATTGACAGGGTTCATCCGTCTGTTTTGGAAGGATTCCGCCACTATGAATGGCCCGGCAATATCCGGGAACTTGAAAATATCCTTGAACGTGCTCATATCCTCGAAATTTCCCCTGTGATGACGTCTGGTAATTTACCCATCGAAACCCAGATGGCCGTTGTCCAGGATATACCGGCATCCGGCACCGGCCTGACCCTGGCCCAGGCACGCCAGCATGCGGTCAATTCCTGTGAAATTTCTTACCTGACCAGCCTGCTGAAGCAAACAAACGGACGGATAAAAGAGACGGCACAAAAAGCCGGCATTACCGTCCGCCAGTTAAACCGCCTGTTGACCCGGCACGGGCTGGATAAAAAGCAATTCAAACCCCCCAAAACCCCCTGATGTCTGAATAACCCACAGGGGCCCAGGCCCACAACGAACAATGAAACTAAAGACAACAACAATGCGGGGCTAAAATGGGCGCCCCAGGCGCTTCGCCTTCTTGTTTCCTGTATCTTGTCTCTAGTTTCTTACAAAAAGCATAAGGGACCATCTCCTGTTTCTTGTCAAATCAAAACCGTACGTTTTCCCAAGGGAGCAAAGCATACGGCGGCCAGACGGAAATGGGCGAATCCGAAGGGAATGCCGATAATGGTCATACAAAAGCAGATCCCGGCTGAGATATGCGAGATGGCCAGCCATATACCCGCAAGGATGATCCACAAAATGTTCGCTATCGTCGTACCGGTTATCACGTCTTGGCCCACGGCCCTGGCATCCACAAGGGTCTTGCCATAGGGAAAGACGGCAAATCCTGCAATTCTGAACGCAGCCCAGCCAAAGGGAATACCCACAATTGTGAGCATCAGAACACAGCCTGTGATAATCCATAAAAGACCTGCAGCCCATCCCCCGCCAAGTACAAACCAGAGCAAATTCAACAAAAAGGTCATTGTTCCTCCTGATATTTACGATAAAAGGCAATACCGCAAAACTCACCCCGAAAAGGGTTGAATAAAGGAAGTTCTCATGGCAATAAATGTTTTGCCAAAAACAAAGACTCCCAAAGGAGAATGATACCATGAGAACACGCCGTGCATTATACCCTCAAATATCGGAAATGTACATTTGCGAATTATAGTTTTCCAGATAAATAATTTGCTAACATAAGTCATTGAAAAATCAGGCAACTTTCAATTATTCACAATGCCCAAAAAGTCCAAGAATCTCCTTTTGTCGATGAGCAAAATGTGAAAGAGCCTCTTCGACTTTTTGCTTGGGAGAATCAAAAGTTGGGAAATAATGCAGATGAATTTCATCTTTTTTGATATTTTTTCAGGCTCATGTTGCGTATCAGGGGCGTATAATGTTAAATGGTGAATTTTTTGCCCCAGTTCACCATAGGAGCCCAACGGATGCAGGTAAACATAAAAACTCTGATTGATGATGCACAATGTTACGAC
>NZ_JBFXHE010000539.1:0-2563 GCF_050177295.1 Desulfobacter sp. | reverse complement strand
CGATCAGGGGAATCTACTGAGGCCTGGATACTTTTTTTAAAAGCAAGGCGCTTATCCGATTCGTATACCCAAGAATTTCCTGTTCCAGTTGTTCCAATTCTTTAGCGTTTCGAATCAAGCGATTTGGGTCTTTTTCCAGTTCTTTCAGGCAAGCATAGGCTTCATCAACAGTATTGCAATCTTCCGCTTTTTTCATCAGCACAGTCCATTTTTTTGATTGTTTCAGTTTAGCAAAAAATATCATGCTTTTTGCACTAAAAGATAGGCTTTTTTAAAACCGGGAAAATGGGAATGCGCCCTCTCAACTGTTTTATAAATTCATTGCCGGGCCGGTGAAAATAGATCCCGGTGTTTTTGCCCCCGGCCATCCCCCGGATAAACAGGTAAAAGACGCCGCCAAAATGATCCGCATAATTATAATCTTTCAGGCGTAAACTCAAATACCTGTCCAGAGCCCCAAGGTACAGATAATATTGCAGGATATAATCGTGGCTGATCATGGCCGCCCCAATCGCCCCGGGATGATAATCACTGAAACACGGCCCCAGGTAATTGGACTTGTAGTCCAGGATGTACCATTGATCTTCATGGCAGACCACAAGATCGATGAATCCTTTTAAAAACCCCTGGAACCCGGCTGCCTGCATGGATGTGACCCTGGTGCCGTAACCAGCCGTTTTTTCATCTTTTCCATTATTTTCAACCGTTTCAAACAGTTTGCCAAGGGCTGCCGGGTTAAACCGGTCCAGGGTAATATTAAACTCCATCTCCACCAGCCGGTGGGCCAGCGCAATCTGATCCAGGGAAAAACAACTGCCCTGCCCCGTATCAAGGGGGGCGGCCAAAATACCTTTGACAGCATCGCAGATATCGGGAACCGCCTTTGGCATGGTAAATCCAAACCGGTCAAGGTTGCTGACAACAGCCGGCTCAATGGTAGCAGGATCGCAAAAATCAATTTCTTCAAATACCTTGTGAAAAAAATCACCTGCCCCCGGTCCCTTGGGAAAGGTGGACAGGGGCACGATATCCATGGCAGGTGCGGCATCTCTCAAAAAAAAATCAGGATTTGGCTCCTGCCGCTCCTTTTGCCCGTCCTGTACAGGATCATAATTGTGCCCCGCAGCCAGGGCTGAATAGCTTGATATGCGCCATGCAGGGGATATCTTCCGGGTCATGGTTTTTGGAAAAAAATCAGTGTCCTGAACCGTTTGAGGATCAAAGAGGCCTTCGGGCAGGGTATCGGGTTTGAGCATGACGGCTTCAATGCTTTTGCCTGAGGTTTCACACAATTGTTCAAGATCTGCAAGCAGGGACTGGTCATCTCCCAGGCCACCGGAGTGCAAAAGCTGTCCCAGCGCCGAGCCTTCAATGCCCGCAAAACCGCCCCAAAAGATCCTTACACCGGCTGAGGCCCGGGTCAGGGCCACGTAGAGCAGACGCATATCCTCGGCAGCCCCTTCGTTCCGGTTTAGCTGCAGAGCACGTTCCCTGTTTTCCGAGCCCAAATCCAGCACCAGGGCATGATTGTCTTCCGGGTCATGGAATAAAACAGGTGAATTGTTATCCTTGCTGGTACCGGCGTGCCACAAAAAAGGCAGAAACACAAGGGGGTATTCAAGCCCCTTGCTTTTGTGGATGGTGACAATGGCCACGGCCCGGGCATCGCTTTCCAGGCGCAGTTCATCGGCGGTTGCCTGCCGGGTCTGTTCAAACAGCTGTTTTCGAAACCATTCAATCAGCAGGGCAATTTTAGACGGTGTCTCTTTACCCAGATTCATGGCAGCCTGGGCCAAAAGCTCCTTTAAATGAAACACATTGGTCAGTCCCCGTTCATCCATACGGGCACAGGGGCAAGGCAGGGCATCCTCCTGGTACAAAAGGGCTGTGATCATGGCGACAAAGCCTTTTTCCTCCCAGATCCGCCTGTAGCCTGCAAACCGGTCCTGCCATGTCCCTGCAAGGGTGTCATGGGTATTCATACGCCTTAAAAACGCCTCATCAGCCTGGTACACCGAAGAGACCAGAGCCGCCCTGATCAGGCCCATGTCCCCGGGCCTGGCCACGGCGCAAAGGATGTCATAAAGCTCCCGGGCCTGGACAGCGTCAAACACAGACCCGGTTCCGGATAAAAAGCAGGGGATACCCCGTTGAACAAGGGCCTGCTGCACAGCCTCGGCCTGGGCGTTGGTGCGCACCAGCACAGCCATATCCCCTGGTGTCACAGGTATTGCCGGGTCTTTATCATCCGAAGCGTCTTTGTCCAGCAGACAGATATGGGGATCCTTTAAAATGGAAAGCATATCCTTTGCAAGGATGTCTAATATGAGATCCTGGGCATCGGACTTATTTATTACACCGTTTTTGTTACCAGATACCCCTTGGGTGTCCACAACCAGAAATGTTGCCGGCGGGACAGGAACACCGTTGCAGACCAGCCGGTCAACGGCTGTGCCAGGTGTGCCCACCGGTAAAAAAGGAATGAGTTCGAACCCGAAGGGATTATCCTTTGATGAAAAAATAGTATTCACGGCCTGCACCATGGCCGGTGCTGAACGGTAGT
>NZ_JBFXHE010000538.1:0-2573 GCF_050177295.1 Desulfobacter sp. | reverse complement strand
CGAAGGGGGAAAAACGGGCCCAGCAGGAGTCATTGCACCGTTTGGCATCGTTCATGCCGTGCTCAAACTCCACAGCCTGAAACCAGACCCCGTCATTGGCCAGCCAGGCTTTTCCCACGGCTGCCATCAATTTTTCGGTTGTAGCGTCATCCAGAGACATCAACGCTTTGGGCATGCCCTGTTCCAGTTCAAACTCCAATGTGCTGGACAGATGTTTCATGAGGCTGGCAATTGAATATTGTGTGGCCTTATCCAGCGCGGTAAGTGCCTTTTCCATCCCCATCTGGTGCTGAACCTCATTGAACCAGAGGCCGTAGTGGACAACAATACGGGTAAACATGTCGATCAATTGGGTTTTCTGCATATCAGGGGTAAGATCCTGAGCTTGGAACGGAGTTGAATCTTGCATGAATCGTCCTCCTTGTTAAACGTTTGCCCACAAATTACTCAAAGTCTGACCCTGTGTCAAGATGCTTTGTTCAACAGAACAGGGTAACCGAATATAGCTTTTTTTAATCTATTTTCTTGTTTTTTTTACCAGGAAGGAGCCGAAGTTCACGAAGATATCAGGGACTTAAACTTCGTCTCCTTCGTGATCTTCGTGGTGAATTAAATGATAAAACGTATTTGATATTTACATTACTTTTACATCCGAATGTTCTAAATTTTAAAAAAGCATCAAGGCGGGCGGGGATCCGGGCATTCCGAAAAAAAAGAAATGTTCACAACACAAATCCTGCCAGGGTGCCGGATACCCACCCGGTATAAGCAGTCAGTTCCAGGAGCATGACAAACTGCCGGGTCAGACGTTTCCGGGTAAAGGACATCCCTGATTTTGGATATATGAAATAAATAATGATCATTTGACCATTATTTTTTATTGACACCACGGCATAGCGACCTATATTATGGTCAAATGATCAAAATAAAAATAGAGTACTACGCAGACAAATTATTGATGAGGACGCAAAGATAGCTGAAACAAACTGATCGCAGTGAGTGGGAGAAGATATTACAACATCCCGGGAGCAGGCCGTTGAAGATGCAGCCGGCTCCCTTAACAGACAGGGTGAAAAACCCTGGTAAAAATAAAAATGAAAGGAGAAAATGTCATGCCAGGATTTAATCAGAGAGGACCACAAGGATTGGGACCCATGACCGGAAGGAGTCTTGGTATTTGCGGAAACCGCAACATGGCCGGTGCCGGATATGGTGCAAGTTATGGAGCCGGATATGGCGGTCAGGGATACGGTCGTGGATTTGGCGGTGGAGGCCGTGGTATGGGTCGCGGCATGGGCCGTGGATTTGGTTTCGCTGGTGCCCCTGTGTCCGGGCCGGCAAATGAAGCTGCGCTCCAGGACAGGGCCAGGATGCTGGAAGAGGAGCTCAACGCCATTAAGGCCCAGCTCAATACCACATCCGAGAACGAATAATCATTGATACAGCCCCGGGTAAAAAGGGAACCCTTTGTCACCCGGGGCATCTACAAAAAAGAAATCAGCCGTCGGGCGGCAACTCCGACGGCTGATTTCTTAAGGATAATAAGGAGGTTATTCAGCCAGTTTTTTCGAATTCAAAATTGGCATTAGAAACAACCTACCATAATTATATAATTTGTCAATAAAAAAGTTTTTCTGACATAACTTTATCTGATTTTTGCCAAAATGCGCGATGCCCATTTGTCATCACCCAGACGACCTTTAACGCTGGTGCCTAACTGAGACAATGTATCATTGGTCAAGGCATTGCGCTCGGCATCTTCATACACAGCAGCCGCGTTCTCTGCATCCTGGGCGTCGATCAAAAAGGTTTCAGCCAAAAAGACCTGGTCGCTGAATTCGGTCAATTTCTGGCGACCCAGGACCAACAGTTCTGAAAGCATGGTCTTGTCCGCAGTCTGCTGTTTCACCAACGCCACCAGACCCGCATAATCCTGCTTGGTGCGGCAAAGGCCTTCGGCGGACTTATACAGATCCAAAGCCCATTCCCTGTTTCCAAGCAGTTTCAGGATAGCACTACCTGCAAAGGTATAGTCGTAAACGGTCTTGGCCTTGCCGGCTACGGCACCCACAAGTTTTTGTGCCCACTCTTTGTCCTTAAACTTCTCAATGGCTACAGCGGCAAGCTTGATGAGATCGCCGTTGCCGGCAGCCTTTGTCTCTAAACCTTCATAGATCTGTTTTACCCAGGCGCTGTCCCCAAGGGTATCCTGGATGGCATTGGTCAGGGTATTGTAATCACCAAAGCTCTTGCATTTGCCCAGAAGTGCCGTATAGATCTCTTTGATCCATTCCGCATCCTTAAGATCAGCATGAATGGCGGCAGCCAGCTTGATGAAATCGCTAAAATGAATGGTAAGTTTTTCGGACTTTTTGTACAGTTTGGCTGCATAAAAGGTATCACCCGTGGCTTTAACCACTTCACCGGCCAGGATGCGCATGGGTGTACAAGTTTTGATCTCATTTTCCTGGAGGGCAAAATCATCGTACAGTTTTCCGAACTCTTCACGTTTGGCTTTCTGAAAAGCAATGGCGTCTGTCCATGCTTTGTCATCCTTGGCCACCTCAAGAATG
>NZ_JBFXHE010000537.1:0-2600 GCF_050177295.1 Desulfobacter sp. | reverse complement strand
TTTTTCAGGATAATGCCCCCGGAATTTTCCACCTCCTGTTCGGTGAAAAAGCCTGCGCAGCCATCGCGCATGGAGATAAAGGGCCGCTGATCAATGTATCCCTGGTAATGAAAAAAGAAAAGATAGATCTCTCCCTGCCTTAAAAACCGGTCTATTTCAATGTGGTATTCAATGGTTTCACCAGGCACGGGCAGGCTGCGGTGGAAGGTCACCCTGGCGTCAAGCAGCCGGTATTTGCGTTTTCCTTTGACCACATGGTCTATGCCCAGCCAGGAGCAAAGAAAAAGATCGGCCTGGCCCGCCTCAATGGAGATGGAGACCGGGGCTTTGCCACCGTCCAGGTACCAGGCATTATCATGCACATCATGCTGGGTGACCACTTTCCCGGAAGTCAGGGACAGTTTTTCCCCGTGCACGGATACAATCCGGTCCACCAGCATCAAGGGTTCAGCCGGCAACCGCACCCGGACCGGGTAGGTGTCAATGATATCGAAATCAGGCCCCAGCACGTTTCCGGCTTTTCCCACGGCAAATTCAAGGCATTGATCCCGGTCCATGAATGGTTCGGGCATCTGTGAAATATCCCGGGGCAAACAAACCGGTTCCAGGCCGGTTGACCCATGCCACCCCTTTGGCACTGCGCCGGCAATGGCGGCAAGCTGTTCAGCCATGGCCCGGGTGTTTTGGGCGGATAATTCCAGGAAACGTTCGTGGGCCCTGGCCGTTATTTCCTGGGTATGGGCCAGCAGTCCCGGGATCGTGTCACAGGGAAATGCAAGTAGGGTCCTGGGCGGTTCGGGACAACACTCAAAAGAGGTTTCCTGCGGGAATGGTTCAAACGCATCTTTGGCAATCAAAGCCCGGGGAAACGGCGGGCGGGTCAGAGGAATCCGGATGCAGGTGGATGAATGCGCGCTTTTCTCCTGGGCGGCCGCAATTTTTCGAAACTCCCCGCCCTGCCCTGAATGATGAAAGCCTGACAATACAACATGTCCTGCAATGCCATCCCGGGTCAGGCATCCTGCCACAGCGGTTTTGGGAATCCCGGGATAATTGCGCAAAGGCCCTGGAAACCTTCGGGCGTAGAGGCACAATGCCGTAGCGGCAACAGTAAAAAGGCCTGCGGCAGACCCGGTATGACCGGATAATGCAGACGGGCAGAAAACCGGCAACGTGTTGGGTTCCAACCCGGACACCTCCCCTGCCCCCAGAAAGTGAGACCCGCTGTGCGTCACTGCGCCAAGCCCGATATCATTTAAATCCATACCCGCATGATCCAGGGCCTTTTGTAAAGAAGTCCGGACAACCTCTGACCGCGAGACTTGCGCCTGATCACCGGTTTCCCCGGCAAGGGCAGCACCTCCGGCGCGTCCCACGCCATTGACCACGGCATAAATCCGGTCATTGTCCCTTTGCGCTGCATCCAGGGGCTTGAGTACCAGGGCCACAGCCCCTTCCGAAGGCAGGGCCATGGGGTCCGCGCCGGTCAGGACCAGATCCCGGGTAAAGCTTCTGATGTCAGCGGCAAGGTCCACGGCCGCACATAAAAAGGTGCCGGTCTCCCCTGCGCCCAGGGAATTAATGGCAATATCAATGGCTGTTGGCCCCGACGCTTCGTCCGCAGACAGGGTAAAGCAGGGGCCGCCCAGTTTAAATGCCCGGGCCATGCGGGACGCCACAATGCCGCCCAAAGCACCCAATGTTGAATCAAAATTTAATGGCGGCCCGATGGTATCCAGCAAATCCGCAGCAACATTGTTTCCCTGCCCCTGGACCTGCCACCTTAAATGGTAGTCTGTGGCCCCGAAATCAAATTCAATGCCCACGGCACACCCCATGTTTACCCGGGGTGATTGTGACGCATCCGGTTTAAAAGAGATACCGGCATCTGCCAGGGCTGCCATGGCTGCTTTGAGCATAATCAGATGCTGGGGCAGAATCTGGTTCATCTGGTTGGGGGGGATATTAAACGCTTTAAGATCAATACTCAGTTCATCCATGAACAGGGTTAAAGCACCGCAGATGTCAGGGGGCAGATGGTCAAACCTGCGCCACCGGGGTTCTCCGGAGCGGGCCACAGGCGTTCTATCCCCAAATATAAGATGGGAAAAACTGCCAAGGCAGTCAGCGCCACCCGATATCAGGCCCATACCCACAATGGCGCAGGGAAGGCTTTTTTCGGCTGGGGCCGGTGCAACACACTTGGCATGACGGCCTGATTCGGCATTAAAAGATTCCACAAGGATCTGGGCATTGATGCCGCCAAACCCAAAGGCCGATACCGCAGCCCGCAAAGGCTGGCCGTCACTGGCAGGTACCCAGGCACAAGGCTGATCCTGGACCCTGACACCCGTGTCATTTAACGGGGAGTCTTCGGGCAGGACATTGAAATTGTTGGATGGCGGCAGCATTCCCTGGTTCATGGCCATGACCGTTTTGATGAATCCGGCAGCACCCGCACCGGTCAGCAGATGGCCGATGTTGGACTTCACCGAACCAATGGACAGGGCCGTGTCCATGCACTGGTATGTTTCAAGCATCTTCATGATACTTTGGACTTCCACCTGGTCCCCCTTGGGGGTTCCGGAACCGTGGCACTC
>NZ_JBFXHE010000536.1:0-2608 GCF_050177295.1 Desulfobacter sp. | reverse complement strand
AAAAGCAGTGACGGGTTCAGTTTCAGCCAGATGTTCCACCTGCCCGGATATGCCCTGGCAGAGATTTATACCCAAAGCGAGGTGAAAAAATGAGCGCACCAAGGGGGCTGCAAAGGCCGGGCGTAATGACAACCGTATTGAGCAAAAAGCCTATATTGGTGCTCTTTCTGTTCATCGCCATCATTGTATTGCTGCTGCTTTTTTCAATCTTTGATGAAGGCAAAAGAAATAAGAAAAACAGTGGCCAGGATCAGGAAACCCTGTTGATAGAACCCCAGCAGTCATCAATATCAACAGATGAAGAAGGGCTTAATCTGCCTAAAGCCCCTAAGGAACGTAAGGGTCTTGCGTCTGAAACCGATCCAAACACCCCGGGGGAAAAGAAAGATCAAAAGACGCTTGAACCGATTGAGGTTGTACGCGCGAAACCCCCTCCACAGGACCCTGTAAAAGCGGCTTTGGATAAGCAGCGGCAAAAACAGCTTGTAACCGTACTGCAGTACCGGTTCGAAAAACAACGCCAGGCGTTGGAGTCCAACCCGGTTGTTTACAAAAAAGACGCCTCAATGATTGTCAGCACCTCTGCCGGTATTTCTGACCAGGCCGGCCAGCATTCGGGATCTTCAGCAAGATTGGCAGAATTAAACAGTGAACTTGCAAACGCCAAAGCAAGCCTTGGCCTTGGCGGGGCCGGTTCACAATCCACTGAATCGATAACAACGAAAACCGGTTTATCCATATCCTCAAATCAAACTCCGGGCAATGACAGCTCAATGTGGGACAACGGTTATTCCATGGATCAGGATACAAATGCCTTATCCATTAAAACCGGGTCCATTATTCCCGTTGTACTAATCACCGGGATTGATTCAACTTTGCCCGGCTATATCAGCGGCCAGGTCAGTCAAAATGTATGGGATACCGCAACCGGTTATAACCTGCTCATCCCCCAGGGCACCAAAGTCTTTGGCCAATATCAGAACAATATCATTATGGGCCAGGAACGGGTGTTCGTTGTCTGGCAGCGTTTAATATTCCCGGATGGCCGGGCCATGACCTTGAAGGATATGCCCGGCGGGGACCAGCTGGGTTACGCCGGCCTGAAAGACAAGGTGAATAACCACTATTTCAGGATTTACGGTCATGCCCTGCTCATGAGTCTTGTCACCGGCGGCACCGCTTATGCCATGAACACCCTGGACAGCGATAACAGCGATGAAACAACAACGCTCAATGAATCCATGGGAACGGCCTTTGCCGATCAGATGGGACAGACAACCATGAGACTGCTTGAAAAACACATGAATATGTCCCCCACGTTATCCATCCGGCCCGGTTACCGTCTGAACATCATAGCGGTTAAAGATTTAGAGTTCAGCGAACCGTATGAAGGCAAATTATGAAAATTGATAAAAAATCCTGGCAACAAGGCTATGAGGCAGGACTCCGGCAGCAGGAACCCCAACCGGAAAACACAGAGATCTTAAGCTGGCATGCCGGGTTTCTTGAAGGGCAGTCAGAGGCTGAAATGAAAATCAAAATCCGTAAAGAACAATCAAGGAGAAAGAATTCATGAGACTTTTCATAGCAGAAAAACCATCCCTTGGCCGGGCTATTTCCGCCGGCCTGGGGAATGCCGAAAAAAGGAACGGATATATAGAATGCGGCCAAAATGTCGTTACCTGGTGCTTTGGTCACCTGTTGGAAATGGATCAGCCCGAAGCATACGACGAAAAATACAAAACCTGGAAAAAAGAAGACCTGCCTATTTTACCCAATTCCTTTAATGCCTCGGTCAGAAAAGATGCTGCAGCACAAATGAAGATCATAGGCAAGTTGCTCCGGGACGCAGAAAGCGTAGTCAACGCAGGCGATCCGGACAGAGAAGGTCAACTGCTTGTTGACGAAGTGCTGGAATACCACGATTATGCCGGCTCTTGCGAACGTCTCTGGCTTGCGGCCCTGGATGACAAATCAGTCAGAAAAGCCCTGTCATCCATGACAGACAACAATGATTATACCGGCCTGCGTGATGCAGCCCGGGCCAGATCCCAGGCAGACTGGCTGGTGGGCATGAACTGCACCCGGGCCATGACCCTCAAAGGCCGTGATGCCGGCAGCCAGGGCGTGTTGTCCCTTGGCCGGGTCCAGACCCCTACCCTTGCCCTGGTGGTCAACCGGGACCTTGTTATTGAAAACTTCAAGCCCCACCCGTATTTCACCCTTCATGTTGAAATTCTTCATGAAGCAGGCTCTTTCATTGGCACGTTTCAACCGTTTGACACACAAAAGGGGCTGGATGACCAGGGCCGCTTAATCAATCCTGATGAAGCATACCGGATCAAAAAAGAGGTACGCGGCCAGTCCGGAAAGATTATAGAGGCCGTTACAGAAAAGAAAAAAAAGAATCCGCCGTTACCGCATTGCCTGTCCTCTTTACAAAAAGCTGCGTCGTCGAAGCTTGGTATGGGAGCTAAAAAAGTGCTGGATCTGGCCCAGGCCCTTTATGAAAAAAAGCTGACCACCTATCCCCGTTCTGACTGCCGGTATCTGCCGGAAGAACAATTTGATGAAGCCGGCAATGTACTTGCAGTCCTGGCAAACGTTC
>NZ_JBFXHE010000535.1:0-2608 GCF_050177295.1 Desulfobacter sp. | reverse complement strand
CTTTTAATGTTTCAATGATCCCGGCCCGGGTCGCTTCTGTTCCGATGCCTTCATTTTCTTTTAATGTCTTTTTGGCTTCGGCATCTTCAATGAACCGGTGAATATTTGCCATGGCCTCAATCAGGGTACCTTCGGTAAACTTTGCAGGCGGTTTTGTTTTTTGGGATTTGATATCAACCTGGGCTGCGGTTATATTGTCGTTCTGGTGTACCCCGGGCAAAACCTGGTCTTCGGCGGCTTCATCCTCTTGTTCCCTGATGAAGGCGGTCCAGCCGGGATTCAATATCGTTCTGCCCGTTGATTTCCAGACCGTATTATTTATGCCGGTCAGAATTTTCTGCGCTTCAAACTCCATGGCCGCATAAAACTGGATGCAAAAGCTTTGGGCAATCATGCGGTACAGGACAGATTCATCATCGGACAGGTTCGAAGGGGTTTCACCTGTGGGAATAATGGCATGGTGGGCAGTTACTTTTTTCGTGTCGTATGCTGCGCTTTTGATCAAGCAATCCGTGTTCTCGGCAATTTGCTCAAGCCCGGGCAGGTTTGCCAAAGCCGCAAGTATATTACCAGCCTCCTGGAACTGTTCATCCGGCAGATACCGGCAGTCAGAACGGGGATAGGTGGTCAGCTTTTTTTCATAAAGGGCCTGGGCCACATCAAGCACTTGTTTTGCTCCCATGCCGAGCTTTGCCGATGCAGCTTTTTGTAAAGAGGAGAGGCAATGGGGTAACGGCGGATTCTTTTTTTTCTTTTCTGTAACAGCCTCTATAATCTTTCCGGCCTGGCCGCTTACCTCTTTTTTGATCCGAAAGGCTTCATCAGGGTTGATTAAGCGGCCCTGGTCATCCAGCCCTTTTTGTGTGTCAAGCGGCTGAAACGTGCCGGTAAACGTACCTGCTTCATGAAGGATTTCAACATGAAGGGTGAAATACGGGTGGGGTTTGAAGTTTTCAATAACCAGGTCCCGGTTGACCACCAGGGCAAGGGTCGGGGTCTGGACCCGGCCAAGGGATAAAACTCCCTGGTTGCCGGCATCACGGCCCTTGAGGGTCATGGCCCGGGTGCAGTTCATGCCCACCAGCCAGTCTGCCTGGGATCTGGCCCGGGCCGCATCACGCAGGCCGGTATAATCATTGTTGTCTGTCATGGACGACAGGGCTTTTTTGACTGATTTGTCATCCAGGGCCGCAAGCCAGATACGTTGGCAAGAACCGGCATAATCGTGGTATTCGAGCACCTCGTCAACAAGCAGCTGTCCTTCTCTGTCCGGATCTCCTGCGTTAACTACGCATTCAGCATCCTGGAGCAGCTTGCCTATGATTTTCATTTGTGCGGCAGCATCTTTTCTGACCGAGGCATTAAAGGCGTTTGGTAAAATGGGCAGGTCTTCTTTTTTCCAGGCTTTATATTTTTCATCATATGCTTCGGGCTGATCCATTTCCAACAGATGGCCAAAGCACCAGGTCACGATATCCGGACCGCATTCTATGTAACCGTTTCTTTTTTCGGCTTCCCCCAGGCCTGCGGCAATGGCCCGGCCAAGGGATGGTTTTTCTGCTATGAAAAGTCTCATGGTTTCTTTCTCCTTAACCTGTTATTATGTTTTGTAAATTTGTTATTAATCAGGAGATATATGCTTCCGTTCCCTTCTGTCTGGCTCCCGGGAAAAATAGATTTGTTTAAAGTTTCCTGTGGTTGATTGCACAAGGAGTTAATACTTTTCCGGTTGCCTGTCCTATAGAACACTGTCAATTACTCCTTAATCTTGCAGGGGTTCTCAAATGTAAAAAGTAAGAAAGTGTAATCCTGGCCCGGCCAGTCCGGAAAATCAGGCTTGTTGTTTATAATTCCGTCTAATGCCCGATACAGATTCATGAAAAAAATATCGTTGCTCCTAAGATGCCCCCTGTACCATGCAATCATCTCGAAAACCGCTGCATATTTTTTGTTCATAAGCGCAGCCATGAACAGCCTGTTTGACTTCAGCCTCTCAAAAAGCTGATGCCTGCATACTTTTACAACTCGATTCAAGCAGGCTTCTTTATTCTTTGGATCGCTGTTTTCAAACTTAATAAGTTCATGGCTGTAATCCCGGCCTGTCCACCAGTCACTGCGGCGGGCAAAATAAAGATCGATATGATGGTTTTCAAATTTTGGATGATCAGAAGGATACAACCCCACATCCGAATATGTCGGGCAAAGAGCAGAAAGAAGATTCTCAAAAAACAAATCAGTTCTTTCAATTGTTTCAATTGTCCAGGGGAAAATAGTTGCTACGGTTTTAGGATGCTCTTGCAGGCAGTTCATAATGTTGGCATTTTCAGCAGACAAATAGAATATATTATAATATCCTTGATGGCTATAATCAGACAGTTGGCGGCAAACTTGCAGAACTCTTTCCAGATATATTTCTGTTCTGGTTTCATTCATTTATTTTTTTCTCCTTTCAGATTACTTTGTTCTTTGTGGACTTTTATTTTTTCAGCATCTGTCTGCCCTTCAAGAAACCCGGCATGCCAGCTTAAGACCTCTGTGTTTTCCGGTTCGGCTTCCTGCTGCCGGAGTCCTGCCTCATAGCCCTCTTGCCAGGATTTTTTATCAACTT
>NZ_JBFXHE010000534.1:0-2609 GCF_050177295.1 Desulfobacter sp. | reverse complement strand
GGGTGGCGTTTTCATGCCTGGAGGAAAAGGATGTGAAAACTTTATTTGACATTGTTCTTTCAGGGATTAATGATCTGAGAACGTAAAACCGTTTTAAATGAATTTAAGCAGAAAAAAAGATGTTGATGTTAAGTATGCCGGAAAATGGGTGTTCTATTTTGTTCTGATAGGCGTCATGTCAGGCCTTGGGGCGATTCTGTTCCATTATCTGTGCGGCCTTGGTATGCACTATTTCATGGATATGATGGCCGGATATCGGCCGGAAGGCTCCGCCGGTGAACATCTGCTGCTGCCCCCACACCGAGACACCGTTCAACAAGTGGGTGCTGTTATTTTTACCTGCGTTGGGCGGCATTATCCGGGCACGGATTCCAATTATCAAAACCATTGCCTCCACCATCACACTGACCACGGGCGGCTCAGGGGGCAGGGAAGGCCCAATTGCCCAGATCGGGGGGGATTCGGTTCTTTCCTGGCCACCAGGTTCAACTTGTCCGAACGGGAACGGTGCATCATGATGGCCGCGGGCATCGTTGCCGGTCTGGGAAGTATATTCAGAGCGCCCCTGGCAGGCGCTCTTTTTGCCGCAGAAGTGCTCTACCGTGATCCTGATTTTGAGTCTCCGGCCTTTAAATTTTAAAACCCGCTGCAACTTGGTCCCTACCTTGCCCTTGCCGTGGTTCTGGTCCTCACCGGCATTTTATTATATATTAAGGTGTTCTACGGGACCACAAAACTGTTCCGGAAGCTGAAAATTCCAAACCATATCAAGCCTGCAATCGGCGGGCTTATGACCGGAATTATCGGTTTTTTTTCTGCCCTATACCCTGGCCTTCGGATACGGCATGGCCCAGGAGGCCATTTTTTAACCAGTTGACCATCCCAGTGCTTTTAGGACTGGCCCTGGGAAAATTTTTACCACCTCTTTTTCCATTGGTTCCGGCGGATCAGGCGGTGTCTTCGGACCTTCGGTTGTCATCGGCGGTGCCATGGGCGGGGCAGTCGGGCAGTTTTTTCATATATTGCTGCCCACGGTCGTAACCCAGCCGGGCGCCTTTGTCATCGTTGGTATGGCAGGTTTTTTCACGGCTGTGTCCAACACCCCAATATCCACCATTATATTCGTCAGTGAGATGACCAATTCCTATCACCTTCTGCTGCCAAGTCTTCTGGTCTGCTCGGTGTGTTATCTTTTGGCCACAAAATGGTCGATTTATGAAAATCAGGTAAAGTCGCGGGTTGACTCGCCGCTCCATGCCGGAGAATTCATGATAGATATTCTTCAGACCATCAAAGTGGAAAAACTCAAATATTTGATCAAAAACGTTAGATGCCTGAATCAGGACATGCCTTTCAGCCAGTTTAAACAAGTATTAAACTTACAAAGAAAAACATTGATGCGCGGCCTGTGGTGGATGAGAAAGATCCGGGTAAATTTATCGGCATGCTTTACCGCCGTGACATCATTGCCTACTATAACCTTCATGTGGCCAGGATCCGGGAATCCCAAACACTGGATCGTTGTCAATAGTTTACCTGATGTAGAAACAGCCCCCGTGCCGGAGCAGTCGCCCCGGCACGGGGGCGTTCACATGAACAAAGAATCTGGTTGAACGTTTCCGGATTGATCCGTCCCGTGCCGGCATCTTTGAGGGTACCCACTATATTTCTGACCATGTTTTTTAAAAATCCTGTGGCACAGATACAAAATTCCAGCCGATCGTAAGGCTTGTTTGCCCAGCTTGCACTGAAAACCGTTCTTACAGTGGAAGATCTGGGGCTGCCGGTATTTTCAAAGGCTTTAAAATCGTGTTCGCCCACAAGGCATTCACAGCACTGATTCATAATATCAATATCCAAGTACGGTTTGACATGCCACAGATAATCCCGACCAATGGCAGCGGGAATGTCTCTGTTTAATATGTAATAGCGGTACTCTTTGGAACGAACATGGTACTGGGAATGAAAATCAGGCGCTGCAAGCCGGCAGTCATGGATCACGATGGGTGCGGACATAAGGCTGTTTATCCCTTTTTGAATGATATCAGGGGCAAGACGGGTGTTTGCATGGAAATGGGCCACCTGGGCCCGGGCATGAACGCCTGCGTCCGTACGTCCGGAACCATGAATCTTAATGTCCTGGTTTAGAATCATGGATGCTATACGTTCAAGTTCCCCCTGGATGGTGGGTTCATCAGTCTGGCGCTGCCACCCGAAAAAATCGGTACCGTCATAGGCCACTATAATTTTGAAATTTTTTGTCGGGTTATCCGGACTTTCAACTGTCTTAGGCATCATGCAGTATGGCCTTCTTTTAAAAAAAGAGACAAGCATCCAGAAAATTATCTTCAGATGGTTCCATATTTTTCTTCTCATATTCTGGATATTTGGACATACAAATAATCTGCCCAATCATGTTTGTCAATTCGAACCCATGGCTCTCCAGAAATTTCAACTTTGGTAAAATTAGGGACGAATATATTTTTTGGCCTGGTTCAAAACAGGGTGACAAAGAAGCCCTGAAAAATAATGAAAACCATACTGAGTTCTGTTAATTAAGGATACGTTGTCAAAATATCTTAAAAACAGAAAATAAAGGCACCTCAGTA
>NZ_JBFXHE010000533.1:0-2610 GCF_050177295.1 Desulfobacter sp. | reverse complement strand
ATAAAGAAAAGAGGCATAAGTACCGGAACAGGTCCCAGGAAATGTTTAATATATTTTGCACCGTGTCTATTGATGCCGATCACATGGCTCCAGGTCACGACAATGACGGCCAAGGCAACAGTGGTGTTGATGGAGGCTGTGGGAGGATAGAATCCGGGAAGCAGGCCGAACAGGTTTCCTAAAAGGACAAACAGGAAAACAGTCAGCAACAGGGGATAGGAATCTCTTCCCTCTTCTCCGGTGATACCAACCATAAACTCTTCAAGTCCGGAAATGATTACCTCAAAAACATTTTGAACGGTCTTGGGCACAAGGGTAACGCTTTTACCGCCGATCCAGCCAAGAATAACGAGAATAATCATTGCAAGCCACATGTAAGTAACATGAGGATGGGCACCTGCCCAATCTTCAAGACCAAACAAACTAAAAAATGAAGTAAGAAATAGATATGGGTGTTCCACCTTAAACCGCCTCCCTGAATATAATCTTGGTTAATTCAATTGCCGCTGCTATAAACGTGCTTGCCACTACAACGGAAAGGCCTGCCAGAAGCCCTGCCGGATGTACGCTGCGGTTTGCGATCAGCAGAAAAATAATCACCGCCGTCAATGCAAACCGCAGATAATATTTAACCAGAAGCGCACTGATCAGGGATTTTCCCTTTTCCATCACCCGCTCCTGGTTGATATTTTGGGTTACTGTATTTTTTAGAACATGAAAGTTGATTGTTACAATCAGGCCGCCCAGGAAAACCCCTAAATAAACTTTCGGAGAGGCCAGAAGCAATGCCACAACACTTGACCCCAGAAACAGAAGCCAGTTGGTCCGTGTGATAAAGTTTACTATTTTCTCAAGTTCTTCCATTAATATTTTCCCGCTTTTTTCCCAGCCCTGATAATGTTGCTGAACCCGGCTGCTATGCCGAACCCAAGTCCCACCATCAAAAGGACGGGTCTTGTATCAAAAACACTATCCAGCCAGTACCCCAGTGCCATCCCGATGACAATGGCCAGAGCCACGGATATGCCAAGACTTGCAAAATATCCCAGCTCACGAAAGGTCTTTCCCTTATCTTCTTCTGCCATTTTTATTCGGCCTTTCACCGGCACCTTGTTTGCCGGTCATCCGGCAGTCCTGCGCTTCAAACTTTATTTTCAAATTATCTTGAGAGCAAATATCATATGATCCGGGTGAAGTCAACGTGAAAAAACGTTTTACATAATATCAAGGAATCCGTTGGTATACGGCCCTTTAACCCTTCCAATCACCCTTGCCTGAATGCCATTTTTTTCCATAATATCCACACATTGCGCCGCCTGATCCCGGGCCATAAAAAGCAGAAGCCCGCCAGATGTCTGGGGATCGAACATTAAATCACTTTTCACCCGGTCCGTACCTTCAGCCACACGGATATGCGGGGCAAAAAAACGTTTATTTTTATGGGCGCCGCCCGGAAGAAGACCCATGGCCGCAAATTCCATTACCCCGTCCAGCACCCCGACCTTTTCCGTATCAATTTCAATACGCATGCCCGCGCCTTTGGCCGCTTCGATCAAATGCCCCCCAAGCCCGAATCCTGTGACATCTGTACAGGCATGGACATGAAAACCCTTCGCAATCAGGGCCGCATTCTTGTTCAGGGCGGACATGGTTTTTACAGCCTGCCTGACCTGGTCCCCGGATGCGAGTCCGGCTTTGATCGCGGTGGAGATGACGCCGGTGCCAATGGGTTTGGTCAGAATGACGGCATCACCTTCCTGGGACCGGCTGTTGGCCCAGACCCGGTCCGGGTGCACGATACCGGTCACGGACAGCCCGTACTTGATTTCAGGATCGTCCACGGAGTGGCCGCCCACAAGGACTGCGCCCGACTCTTTGATTTTATCAAGTCCGCCTTCAAGGATACGGGGCAGGATACCTGAGTCAAGGTCACATGAGGGAAAGCACACAATATTCATGGCTGTAATGGGCGTGCCGCCCATGGCATAGACATCGGACAAGGAGTTCGCCGCGGCTATCTGGCCGAACTCATAGGGGTCATCAGCCACAGGTGTCAGAAAATCAAGGGTCTGGATAATGGCAGTCTCTTCGGACAGACGGAACACACCGGCATCATCCGGGTGTTCAAGCCCGATGATCAGGTCCGGATGGAACGGCAGTTCAAGTTTTGACACGATTTTATCCAGGGCCCCTGGATCCAGTTTAGCTGCTCAACCAGCGGCTTTTACCGTGCGGGTTAAAAAAACCTGTTCAAAATTATCCATTATTATTCATCCTTAGATTTAAGTGCAATCACTGCGGCAAAGCGTCCCGTGACCTTGTTCGCCCTGAAAGAGTAAAACAAATCCGTACGGCACCGGGTACAAAGCCCCATGGTTTCGATATGCTCATCCAACACACCGTGGGCCCCAAGCTGGTCCCGGGAGATCTGCCAGAAGTCAAAATAGGGGCGGTCCTTGTCTTTATATTTCCATAATACTTTAGGAATTTCCTGCTTATAATTCATAAATTGTGCACAGCAGGGGCCAAGGGAGGGACCGATACCCGCCCGGATGCTTGCAGGGGTGCACCCGAACTGTGTGACCATGGCATTGATGCAGCGCCCTAAAA
>NZ_JBFXHE010000532.1:0-2613 GCF_050177295.1 Desulfobacter sp. | reverse complement strand
GTGTTGTTTTTCATTTTCGGCCCGGTCAATAAACTCTAATATTGTACGAACACCACAAAGCCAGCATTGGAAAAAACTGGGGACCACACGTGTTATGGCGTTTTCGGCCCATCGGTCAATAGCTGCGGGTTTAACCATCCGTTCCAGAAAACGATGAAAGATATCGTGAATTTCGACGATATATCGGTCTCTTTTACGCTGTGGTATGGGAATCAGCAAACTGATTCCGACATGGGTCCTGCCCACCCGGGAAGAGGCCTGAATATATTCGGCAATATCAGAAGGCATACCTGCAAAAAACATTGAATTCAGCTCTTCCACGTCTACACCGTGAGAAACCGCAGAGGTTGCCACCACAGAACGAATGACATCCGTTATTGGTTCAAAAAATTCACCCGGGCGCGATCTTTGCTCAATTCTATCAACAATGTTTTTGATTCGGGCCACATCAACAGAGCCGGTAATCAGATCTCTGCTGAATTGTTCACCCAAATCAAATCCCTGTTTCTTGTGGTCTTCCAGGACCTGCTGATCTTCGGCGGACATAATCTGATCCCCGCCTTTTTTGTTGGTAACGTACGTCAGGGCGACCCGGTGCAGATCAACCATCGTTGCCAGTTCAGAGGCCCCGGCTTTTTCAACAGCCTCTCGGTATTCGGTCTGTAAAGCCCCCGGTGGAACAGAAGCGATCAAACCCTCCTTTCCCCTTTGATGTCTCACCGGATTTCCGGAACCTAAATCACACATTAAACGGGTGATGTTGACATGGAATGCGGATAAAATATTAACTGTGGCGGTTGTATGGGGTTTTCCGTTTGTAAGGATGGATGCATACACACGCCGCTTCATGGACCTGGTTTCAACCTCAATCCCGCTTGTCCGGTCTAAAAAATTTCCATCCCTATCCTTTGGGGCGGCATAAAAAGACCAGTAAAGATCCGGACCGGGAAACGGGAATTGAATCAAATTCTGCTGATAAAGGTATTCAATCTGTCTTTCCGGTTCGGAAACAGTAGCCGAAGCGACTACGACTTTGGGCATCCGGATGCTTCCCTGGGCGTCCCGGCTCAGCAGGTCATCCATTTTTTCTCCCAGCCGCCTGAAAATTTCATTTAGGGCGGTTTCAAAAAGTCCGGCAAAGGTTCCCAAAGACTCCTCCAAAAGATGGGCTTCGTCCTGTATTATTAACGAGGGGAAAGGATCGAAAAACACCCTTTCCCCGGATCGGTAAGCCGGGAAAACCCCTTTCATTCCTGTTGCCTCAGGCCCAGCCTTTAAAGAGTCCTTTTGCAGCATAGCGTCATAAAGCAGTCCGGTATCCGGATCTATCCAGGTTGCCCCGCCAAGCATCCCCAAGACCTTCCTTATTGTATTGTAATGCTGTCCGATCAGGGCCAGTTTGTCCACCGTACCAAGCAATACTGACGGAGACAGTGCGTAAATATCATCGTCTACAAAATGAAAAGGCAAAGGGGCATGCGGGTTATGATGGTTCCACCAGCAGTTTTCGTTAAGGCAGATATATCCGGCCTGGTCACCGAGATTGGGAAATCTTCGTATGCCTACCGGTGAATGACCGCAAAAGGGACATTCCACAAGTTTAACCCATTTCTGGCAAGCCAGCATATATGCTCTGCTTTGCCGCAATTTTTCTTCCGCTTTTGGATTCCGCTCAAATATCGGCACACTTTGGTTAAATTCAGTATTGTTGCGAACACTGTTGGGAGTATTACTCCCCCCAACCCAGAATCCAATTCGAAAGGAATCTCCGGGTATTTTTTCCTGAATGCGCAGTTTCTCGGCCTCAGCTAAAAATCTGGCCGCTCTTTGCGCCTGCTGGATCGTCAGCAACCGCAGGGGGTAGCGGATCATGGCGGTGACTCCGCGGCCTTTTCCCCTTAAACGGTCCATAAACAGCCCGAAAACAAGCAACCCCAGAAAGGCCTCGGTCTTTCCACCACCGGTGGCAAAATACAGAAGCGTGGTTGATCCGTCCCACTCCGGGCGATGATATTTCGAACAGACAGGTATGCGGGAAGCCAAGGCGGGCAGTGAAGCAAGGATGAAGGCTATTTGAAACAGACGCCAATCCTTATATTTTTCCCCCGCTATGTTACCCATAGTAAAATTCATGAGCTGAAAGGCCCGAAAGGGTGCGAAACCCGGGGAATCCGGATCGGCTTTCCTGGATTCGTCCAGCATATCCACCCCCCGTTTTATCATTTTGGCCTCTTGAGTCCATTTTTCAATGTCTTTTCTAAAAGCCTTTTTTTCGGCTTCTATCTCCTCGGTCTGATCGGATTTCAGGCCCTGAGTAACATCAATCGTTTTTTTTAAGTCTTCGATGTAATTTTGCAGGGCATTGACAAGTTTTATGCCCTGATTCACACAGCCATCCGGATCGGAAAATCCGGCAAAAGAGGTATCAATACCGTGTTGCTGGGGATCAATACGTGGCAGGCTGTATTTGGGAAGCCAAGTGGTTTCAAGAAAAATATGACTGTCTTTTTTTTCATAGTTGATACCACTGTTGAACCCCAGTGCCGGATACTCAAGGTACTTATTATAACGGTAGGATGGTTTTATACGCTCCAGTTTCATTGGATAATGAAG
>NZ_JBFXHE010000531.1:0-2628 GCF_050177295.1 Desulfobacter sp. | reverse complement strand
CGTCCCAGGCTTTGCGGATATGGATGTTAATGGGACGATTCAAATCACAGGCCAGGGCCAGATGGGTTTTAAAAACCTGAATCTGAAGATCCCGGTCAGCGCCTTTGTCCATGAAATCAAGCCCGGTCTCCCCTACCCCGGCGGGTATTTTTTCCAGCCATTGGCCCAGATTCCGGGCCCAGTCCGGGCTTAGGGTATCCAGAAACCAGGGGTGAATCCCCAAACAGGGCAAAACGCAGGAAAACTTTTCCGACAATTCGGCTGTAATCCCAAAATTTTCTTCCATGGTGGCGCAGGTGGCTATTTTCACCACCCCGGCTGCCTGGGCACGCAAAACAATATCCGGGGCATTGTCAACTATCCTTGGATCATGCAGATGGGTATGAACGTCAACAAACCCGGTCATGTTTAGCTGGACAGGGAGTGAAGAAAATCAAGGGCCATGCGGTAGCCATAGTGACCAAACCCGGTGAGCTGGCCTGTGGCAATATCGGCAATCATGGAGGTGTGGCGAAAGGTTTCGCGCTTGTGGATGTTGGACAGATGCACCTCCACAATGGGGCAGGACAGCATGGACAGTGCATCGCGCAGGGCCACTGAGGTATGGGTCAGCGCACCCGGATTGATGATCACACCGGCAGGGTCCCGTTCAAACGTGAGATGGATGTAATCCAGAATCATGCCTTCGTGATTGGATTGAAAGAAATTCAGGGAAAGTCCCAATGTCTCTGCCCGGGCTTTGAGTTCCCCGTTGATCTGATCAAGGGTAAGCGCCCCGTAAATATCGGGCTCCCTTTTTCCCAGCATGTCCAAATTGGGACCATTGATGACATGAATCATGCCGGATGTTGTCTGTTTCCGTGTTTTCATTCTTTTCTCCCTGACCGCCTTTGGGTCCGGGATAGAATACCCATCCCGGAGCAAAGGCAGTTTTCAGTTATGCAAGGCTGCTGGCGGCAGCCTCAAATCCCAGATCAAAGGCATTCAGGTTCATCTCGACAAGCGCCGGTTTAATCCTGCGCTTGATCGCTTCTTTGACGTTTTCCTTTAAAAATCCCAGGGCACCAGTCTGGATCAAGGCACCCAACAGCACAATATTCACACTCATGGGAGAGCCTGCTTTACGGGCCAATGCCATGGCGTCTATGGCCACAAGGCCGGCGGTCTTCTCCTTGAGCACCCGTTTGATTTCATCCACCCCGGGGTAAGCCCCTTTGCCGATGCCCACGGTAAAAGGCGGCAGGGTGGCCGTATTGGTAATCACTTTTGTATGGGCAGAACACCGGCCAATGGCGCGCAGGGTTTCAGCCGGTTCAAATCCCAGCAGGATGTCGGCTTCCCCGTCGGAAATAATGGAGGACGAGGCATCACCGAAAACAATGGCGGACTCCACCACACCGCCGCGCTGGGCCATGCCGTGGATCTCGCTCATTCTCACCTCCACCCCTTCAATAAGGGCTGCCTCGCCCAGGACCTTGGATGCCAGAAGATTGCCCTGTCCGCCAACTGCAACGATGACCATTCTTAATGTTTTCATATCCAATTTATCTCCTTGTCTATTTCAATGGGCGGATGGCGTTTTCAGGACAGATCTGGGCGCACAACGCACAGCCCACACAGGTATCTGCATCAATTTTCACCCGGCCCGCTTCAATGTAAAAGGACGGACAGGCGATCCCGTTGATGCAATCCTTGTGGTCTTTGCATTTGTCTGTCACCTCAAACGCTCTGGGTTTTTTCAGTTTAATGCTCTTGGCCCAGAGGATACAGGGCTCTTTGGAGATGACAACGGATACGCCGTCAAAGGCCATGGCCTCTTTAAGGGTCTCAATGCTCTTTTTCACCTGAAAGGGTTTGATCACGGAAACATGCGCCACACCCAGGGCTTTGACCAAATTTTCAATATCCACCCGTCCGTACCCGGACATGCCCATCAGTTCCATGTCCACGCCCGGATGGGGCTGATGGCCGGTCATGGCGGTGATGCCGTTTTCAAGGATCACCAGGGTGAAGTTGTGGCGGTTGAACACGGCATTGACAAGGCCTGTAATGCCAGAATGAAAAAAAGTGGAGTCGCCGATTACGCTGACCACCTTCTGGTCCGTGGCCTTGCTGAAACCGCAGGAGGTACTCACCGACCCGCCCATGCAGACCACAAAATCCCCAATGGACAACGGCGGCATAAAGCCTAACGTATAGCAGCCGATATCACTGGGGTGGATGACATCCAGCCCTTCAGCAGCCTTTTTAATGGCGTAGAAGGTGGCCCTGTGGGAGCATCCGGAGCAAAGATTTGGGGGACGGTTGGCAATTTCCGGCACATCAGAGGTATCCATCTTTGGGGCCGGGGTATAATCTATACCGAAAAAGGCCGCGATCTTCTCCCGGACCATGGCTGGATGAAATTCCCCCAGGGGTGTAAACAGCCCCTCTGCCTTTCCCTGGATGGGAATGACAAGGCCCGCTTCCTGGGCACAGGCCTTGACAGCCTCTTCCATGAACGGTTCGCCCTCTTCGATGACCAGCACCTTTTCGCAGCTGCCTAAAAAAGCTTTTATCTTCTCCTTGGGCAGGGGATTGGAAAATCCCGGCCGAAGAATCCTGACCTTTGATTCAATACCCAGGTCT
>NZ_JBFXHE010000530.1:0-2631 GCF_050177295.1 Desulfobacter sp. | reverse complement strand
TGGTGCCCAAGACCGTTCAGAATGTTTTTGAGGTACTCATCTCCGGACTTGAAACGTTTATGGTTGGTATCACCGGCGAAGAGGGAAGAGATACCTATCCCCTGTTGCTGACTGTTTTCCTGTTTGTCCTTTTAGGCAACCTGTTCGGTCTGATTCCCGGATTCTATCCTCCCACAGCTTCCATCAACACCACTGTTGCCCTGGCCATCATAGTCGTATCCTGGAGCCACGTGATCGGCATCAATAAACACGGTGCAAAATATATTAAACATTTCCTGGGACCCGTACCCGCACTTATGCCTCTTTTCCTTATCATTGAAATCATTGGTCACCTGGCACGGGTACTGTCCCTGACTTTACGTCTCTTCGGCAACATGATGGGCCATGAGCTGGTGGTAGGCATCCTTCTGATGTTGGCCGGGCCTTTCCTGGTACCCCTTCCTATTATGGCAATGGGTATCCTTGTATCCTTGATTCAGGCCATTGTATTCTTCCTGCTGCCGACCATGTACATCGCAGGCGCCATTGAAGAAGCACATTAAGTTGAATTGATGAATGCAAGAGCGAAGTCTTTTTTACGGGATTTTGGAAGAAGCCCGTTCGGTTATAATACTTTATTAAAGGAGTAAATCTCATGGAATTTCTCGTTGGTAGTGTCTGGGCAGCAGGTTTTGCCATTGGCATCGCTGCATTTGGTTGCGGCATTGGCCAGGGCCTTGGTTTGAATGGTGCCATGTCAGGTATCTCAAGAAACCCTGAAGCCGCTGGTAAAATCCAGGTGAACATGCTGATCGGTCTTGCTCTGATCGAATCTCTGTGTATCTATGCTCTGGTTGTTGCGATGATCCTTCTGTTTGTTCATCCTGCAATCGGTCCTGCTGTTGCCGCACTTGGCGGACATTAATACCCAGCTGTTTAACGATACATTCGTTTAAAAAGGGGCGTCTCCTAGGAGACGCCCCTTTTTTCATTCACTTATTCACTTATATTTTTACCTTCTGATTGTTTTTCGGCATCAAGCCGGAATAAACCGGTCCTTTTCCGGGTGAAAAATCCCAGGATAATCCTGAATAAACTGGTCTACCTGTTTTGTAGGCCCTTTGTGAACCAGGCTCAGGGCATGATACCTGAACAGCAGCCATGGATCGGTATCCGGATTTTCAAGCCTTTGGGCAATGGGCGACATTGGGTCCGTATCCTGAAATAGCGCTGCAAGGGTCATATATTCCTGCAGGGTCAACTGCCGGATAATTCGGCAGTTTATGGGCTGGTCCTGAATATAGGCATGAATGGCGGCAAGGAAAAAAGAGATACTGCAGGTCCTTGCCTGTGCAACGATATCTTTTTTTGTAAACCGAACGTGGTCAAGGATTTCGTCTTTCATGGCAATTTGCTTTTTGGGGCAAAGGTCATGGAACCGGGTGGCGTTCAGATACCTGTTTTTTATCCGTTTGACCACCGAAGGGGTCAGGCTCTTTCTTTTGCGCCGCGCCTTGTCCGAAAACACGTCAAAATATTCCCTGATGCTTCTCATGCCCGGCGGGGTCAGTTCATCCCGGCCGTTATCAAAAAGGATATTTTCCACCTGAACATCCAGAAGCGCAGGTAAAATGGAAAAACCCTGTTCAGTGACCACCTCAAGGGGTTTGAAGTAATCCACTAAGAGGGCAGGGCGACCTATCTTTTTTCTGGGGATGAATGCGCTTTGGGCCGTGATCCTGATTTTTTTATGCCCAAAGGGATGCAATGCGCTGGTAAATGCCGGAATAACGGAAAAACACCCGTCCGGGGAGATTTCTGTGCCGTAGCTGTCTGTAATGGAGGGCTTGACCGTGGAAAAATCTTCATCCAGACCAGCCGGAATTAAAAGATCGGCAGTGGCATGCTGTTTGGTAAAAGGCTGTCCCATCTGAATTTCAAGAAGGCCAATTTTGTCCCGGTTGCGGTCGGTCAGGCTGACAGACACGGGGATGCCAGCCTTTATCAGCGCTTTTGCAAGTTCTCCCTTTCCATTTGGTATTTTCGTCAGCAGGCTGAACTGGCAGGGTTCTTCAAGGCGGTTAAGCACATGGGTAATGTCATGGGGAAAATCACACCAGTCAAGAGGGTCTGATCCGCCGTAAAGGGCCAGATCCCTGTTTCCCTGTTCCCAAAATTTTTGAATAAAGGTATTCACCGCATCAAAGCTGAAATGACGCCTGACTTTTGGAAGCGCCCATTCATTGCAGCGCCGGCAGAAATTGGAACAGCCCGAAGTCATCTGGAAGGTAATGGCTTCACTGAATACATAAGGGTGGTGCCAGGGGACAAGGTTCAGACAATTTTCCCACGCGTCATATCCCATGTGGCCGGGTTCAGCGCAACGTACTTTTTCTGCCAGCAGATGTCGAAGATGTTTTATCTGTCTTTTCAGGCCAGGGTCTGTGTCAAGCTGATGCTTGTGCCGGACAAGTGCGGTCTGGGCCTGGCGCAGATACTTTTCATCTGTTTCTCCAAGTCCCGGGTTTTGGGCTATTTCTGCGGCGTGATCAAGCTGTACTTTAAGCTGGTATGTGTTTTGGGAGAAAAGGGTGGCCAGGATTCTGTTTTTCAGTTTTTCCACAGGGGCATCCGATGTAACAATGAGGTTTT
>NZ_JBFXHE010000529.1:0-2639 GCF_050177295.1 Desulfobacter sp. | reverse complement strand
CCTGGCCAAGGTTCCCCTTTATGTGCTGCTGATTAATATCTACTTTGCCGCCCACAAGGGTTTGGCCATGTTTTATATTTCCACCATCAGCCTTCTTATGGTGCTGCCCGTGTCCAAATTTCTGACGGCCACCGTGCTCAAGGACAAACCCACCTCACCATTTGTCATGGAGATGCCCCCTTACCATTTGCCCACGTTCAGGGGGGTTGTGGGCCGGGCCCTGGAACGGGTGTGGATGTTCATTAAAAAAATCACCTCCATTGTGGTGGCACTGGCCGTGGTAATTTTTATCCTTTTGCAGTTCCCCGGCATTTCACCCCAGCGAAAAATTGACTTCCAGGCCCAAAGGGACACGGCCATTGCCCAATTCAGGAGCAGCATTGCCCGGACCCCCTACGCCGAAGTCCTTGCCGGGGACAAGCTTATGGAGATGGTGCTCTACTGGGAAACCTACAAGGATAAAAAGATGCTGGCAAAGGGTCCTGAAGCTACGGACGCCCTGAATGCAAAGTACCAGAAGATAAATCCGCAATTTTTTTCCATTGCCCAGCCCGGCACGGATAAGGTGGCCAGAAAGGTAAACAAATCCTTTAAAAAGCTGTTCAAAATCCGAACAGGACTGCTGCGGGAAATGCGCAAGGAAAGAATTGATACAAGCTTTCTGGGAAAGATGGGCCGGGCGCTTGAGCCTGTGACCCAATTTGCGGGATTTAACTGGCGGGTCAATGTGGCGCTGCTGTCAGCCTTTGCTGCCAAGGAAAGCTCCGTGGCCACCCTGGGCGCCTTGTATGAACAGGATGATGATGGCGGAGACGGCTCCCTGGAATCGCGCATGGCCAAAAGTGAAGACGGGTTTACCCCGCTTCATGCCCTGGCTCTGATGATGTTCATGGTACTTTACCCGCCGTGCCTGGCCACCTCCATTGCTGTTAAACTGCAGTCCGGATCTGTCAAGTGGATGCTGTTCGGCATGTTTTATCCCATGGTGCTGGGTATCAGTGCGGCCACATTAATATTTACCGGCGGCACCCTTCTGGGATTAAACGGGCTCCAGGCCATGGGCGTCTTTTACGCAATGGCCCTGGGCACAACCATTGCCACAGGCTTTATAAAACCAAAACCAGAATTTGACCATGCCCGGCAGGCCATTGCCTGAATGGCCTGCCGGACCAATTTTGCAAATTAACAAATTTACAAGGAGAAAAAAATGAAACTGAAATTGTATGTATTAATCCTTGCCGCCATGGTGTTTGGATTCTTTGTGACCCCGGTTTGCCAGGCCCATACCCCGTTGTGCTCCTGCTATGACAACGGCGACGGAAGTATAACCTGCGAAGGCGGATTTTCCGACGGATCTTCTGCCGCAGGCGTTGAAATGCGTGTTGAAGACGGTGCCGGAAAGGTGCTGGTCACTGGTAAAATGGATGACGACAGCGAATTTACGTTTAAAAAACCCGCAGGCGACTACAAGGTAGAGTTTGACGCCGGGGAAGGCCATAAAATCACCGTGGACGGCAAGGAAATCACCGAATAGCCCGGTCACTGCATAATACTTAAAACCGTTAAAAAGGAGAAAATTTTGAAAATGAAACATGTTATCACCACCATCAGCATCCTGGCCATCCTGTCCATCCTGGCATTTACTGTACCGGCATTTGCCCACTTTCAGATGATTTATACGCCTGAAGCAGCCCTTGAAAAGGGGGGCAAAATCCCTTTGGCGCTGGTGTTCACCCATCCCTTTGAAGCCGGTCACACCATGGACATGGGAACCCCGGAACAATTTTTCGTTGTCCGCTCCAGGGGGGAAAACGAACCGACGAGGACTGATCTGCTGTCCACCCTTAAACCCATTAACTGGACAAGCCTGACCAATTCCGGCAAAGCATATGAAACCGAATATACAGCCAGGGGCGGGGACCATGTATTCGGCCTGGTACCGGCACCCTATTTTGAGGCTGGAGAGGATGCCTATATCCAGCAGAGCACCAAAGTGATCGTCAATGTAGGCGGAGAGCCCGGGGCCTGGATGGAACCCGTAGGTCTTGACTGCGAAATCGTTCCCCTTTGCAAACCCTATGACCGCTGGACCGGCAATGTATTCCAGGGTAAAATCCTGTTCAAGGGCAAACCTGTTCCCAACGCCGAAATTGAGATCGAATTCATGAACCATAAGCCCTTGCTGGACAAAAAAGCATTTGCAAAGGAAGCTGCAGCAGTTGCCCCCCAGGACGCCTTTGTGCTGCAGACCATTTTTGCCGATGACAACGGCGTATTTACCTTTGGCATTCCCAAGGCCGGATGGTGGGGATTTGCCGCCCTTGGCCTGGACCCGGAAGGTTCCTATAAAGGCAAGGCGTGCTCCAGGGACGCCGTGATCTGGATCAAAGCTGTGGATATGAAGTAAATGCCGATTTTATTCGGCAGTTAAGGCATACACGAATCAGATGATGCTGCTTGTTACAATGGCCCTGGCCATGATTTTAAAACCGATGACCATGACCGGGGCCACCCCAGCTGGGATGAACGCATTTACTACCGGATGGTGAAAAAGCTTGGACTTTCACCAGGCCATCTGATCCGGCAGATGTCCTGCGGCCAGCGTTCCCAGGTGGTGCTGGGGCTTTTGATGGCCCAGC
>NZ_JBFXHE010000528.1:0-2643 GCF_050177295.1 Desulfobacter sp. | reverse complement strand
GCTACACTCTGGTGCGCCGGGTATCCGAAGTCACCGGTCTTAATATTGAATTTATAACAGCGTCCACCAGGCTTTTGCCCCAACTGGCCGTGGAGCGGATCTCTTGCCCGATCCTGCCCATTGACCGGTTGCTGGTTCCCCCCTGGATACGCACTTAACACCAAGGAGTATTACGTACAATGGCCTATAAACACATTATTGATGTCGAAAGGTGCAAAGGATGCGGTCTTTGTGTGCATTTCTGTCCCAAAGACGTGCTTGAGATCTCCGATAAGGTTAATGCAAAAGGGCATTTCCCGGTCTTTCAGGCCAGACCGGAGGACTGCATTTACTGCGCCATCTGCTGCACCATGTGTCCGGATGTGGCTATAAGTATTGTTGAAGAACAGAACGCATAATCATTTATTTTATGGACGTAAGGACAAGAGACAATGGCTAAAGTCTTAATGAAAGGCAATGAAGCAATCGGCGAAGCCGCCATCAGGGCCGGCTGTCTGAACTATTTTGCGTACCCGATCACGCCCCAGTCGGAAGTCGCCGAATACCTGAGCAAGCGTCTGCCCGAAGTGGGCGGCGTGTTCCTCCAGGGCGAAAGTGAAGTGGCCGTGGGGTATATGATTTTTGGTGCATCAGGTGCCGGAGAGCGTGTCATGACCACCTCGTCATCCCCGGGCATCAGCCTGATGAGCGAAGCAATTTCCTATATTGCCGCAGCAGAATGCCCGGCCGTATTTGTCAATATCATGAGAGGCGGTCCGGGATTGGGCGGGATTCTGCCGTCCCAGGGTGATTATTTCCAGGCAACCAAAGGCGGCGGTCACGGTGATTATCATCTACTGGTCCTGGCACCGGACGGTGTTCAGGAAGCCGTGGAGATGACCATGCAGGCATTCACCCTGGCTGAAAAATATAGAAATCCCGTCATGATCATGGGCGACGGCATGATCGGCCAGATGATGGAGCCGGTGGATTTCCCCGGTGATTTGAAAACCGAACCCAGCAATAAGGATGACTGGGCCACCAACGGCATGTCCACCCGAAAGAGCAAAAAGCCCAATCTGGTGAAATCTCTGTTCCTGGATCCGGCTGAATTGAATCGGCATAACATGAAACTTAAAGCCAAATACGAACGGATGAAAAAAGAAGATGTTCAGTATGAGCTTTATAATACGGACGGGGAGTACCAAATCCTGCTGGCAAGCTACGGTACCATGAGCCGTGTATGCCGCACCGCTATTGACATGCTCAAGGAAGAGGGCATTGAAGCGGCCATGTTCAGGCCCAAGACCTTATTTCCTTTTCCTGAGAAACAGGTGCACGACGCCGCAGCCAAAGAGAGCTGCAAATGCGTTATCAGCATTGAGATGAGCATGGGGCAGATGGTGGAGGATGTCCAGCGGTCAGTTATGGGCAAAAAACCGGTGGAATTTTACGGGGAGTGCGGTGGTGAAATCCCGTCACCTGAAAAAATCATCGAAATCGTAAAAGAGCTGATCGGGTAGCGCGCCGGTCAAGGAGAAAATAATGGGAAAAGCTTTTTCTACGCCGGAGGCGTTAACAGACAATCACACCCACTATTGTCCCGGCTGCACCCACGGCATTGTCCACCGGCTGGTGGCCGAGGCCATAGACGAACTGGGCATTCGGGAAAAGACCGTCGGCATCGCCCCTGTGGGATGCGCCGTCCTGATTTACAATTACTTTGACTGTGACTTCCAGGAAGCCGCCCACGGAAGAGCCCCTGCCATGGCAACCGGTATCAAGCGGGTGCGCCCGGATCTGATGGTATTCACCTACCAGGGAGACGGAGACCTTGCCAGTATCGGCATGGGTGAAATAATTCATGCCGCCAACCGGGGAGAGAAATTTACCGTCATCTTTATCAACAACGCCATTTACGGCATGACCGGCGGGCAGATGGCCCCCACCACCATGCCCGGCCAGCGTGCCACCACGGCTCCGGCCGGCCGTGATACGGCCCAGACCGGTATGCCCATCCGCATGGCCAATCTGATGAGTGAAATTGTGACCCCGGGTTATGTGACCCGGCAGGCCGTACTCAAGCCCCAGATGGTGAATAAATGTAAGAAAGCGATTAAAAAGGCATTCCAGTACCAGATGGACAACACCTGTTTCAGTTTTGTGGAAGTGGTCTCCACCTGTCCCACCAACTGGGGCATGACACCCGTGGATGCTTTGAAATGGGCCGAAGAAACCTTGCTGCCTTATTATGAACTGGGCGATTACAAAACCCCTGAAGAAGCTTAAAAATATCGGGAGACACCCATGCAGACAGAAATTAAATTTGCAGGATTCGGCGGCCAGGGCATTCTTCTCAGTGCCAAGCTGCTGGCCTATGCCGCAATGAAGCAGGGATACCAGGTGGCCTGGATTCCCTCCTATGGACCTGAAATGCGGGGCGGCACCGCATATTGCACCGTTGTGATCAGTGACAAGCTCATTGGATCACCCATCATAAAAAATCCCACCCACCTGGTGGCCATGAACCGGCCATCCCTGGAAAAATTCGACGATACCATCAAGCCCGGCGGGATTGTATTTATCAACTCATCACTGATCCCGGTCAGAAGTCAACGCAAGGATGTGGTTGAGCTGGTGGTTCCGGTCAATGATATCGCCATT
>NZ_JBFXHE010000527.1:0-2647 GCF_050177295.1 Desulfobacter sp. | reverse complement strand
GCTCGAGCTGTTTGGCAAGATTGTCGTCACCCGCAAGAATCAGTGATGCGGCGACCATCTGCCTGTTTGTCTGAAACAAAAGAGAACAAAGATCCCACAAAGAGTCGGCTTCAACACGTTGGGCATCATCAATAATCAGGACAGGATACCGGGGATTGCCGTTGCCGGATAGGGTTTCGATGTGCTGTTGGATGCGTGAGATCAAAGGCATGCCCCGGCCTTTTACATCAACACCAAGCGCCTGAGCCAGAACTCGCGTCAGGCCGTTTCTCGGGTGTCCTGCATAAGGCAGCATGACCGGCAGATAAACGTTCTTATCAAGCTCTGCGATTAATGCATGGATGAGCGTTGTTTTGCCCACCCCGGAAGGCCCGCATAAGGCACAACTTTTTCCATGGTGAAGCAACCGTTTGATGGTTCCCAACTTCCGTGTGTCCCCTTCTGGCAGCCAGCGTTGACGTTGAACATAGGTATCGGCAAAAGGGTGACGTTTCCATCCAAAGAAATCGTTCATGGGCAGAATTTCGTCTGTATTCGATTTTTTATGCTGCATGGCTATCTCCTTCTTCTGTGGGCATTTTGGTTCAGATCGACAGGTTTGGCCGGTTTCATCTCAGGCCCGTACCAGACCATATCAAGGTTCCAGGGCATGAACCAGACATCCACCCGTTGTCCCGGAAGAGCATCTATCACCTCATAGCTACGTCTTTTCAGCCTGACAGTATTGTTCAGATAAACCTTGCACCGGCGTTTCATCCTGAACAGGGGTTCTATTTCCACGGCTTCGGGAAGCGGATTGCAAACACTTTGGTGACTGAGCCTTTTTTGGAGGGGGGATACCCCAAGGGAACTGTGGATGCGTTTATGATAGGATGACACCCATTCCCTGAAGGCCTTGTTGAGACCCTCAAGAGTGTGGGCCGGCGAATTTTCTCCATCAAGGAACTGGTCCCGGACCGATCTGAAAAATCTTTCCACTTTTCCACGCCCCCTTGGCTTGCCCGGAGGCGTATGGATCAGATGGATACCGAGATTGGCGCAGGCAAATTTGAGATGTTTGCTGGCGTAACAGGCACCGTTATCGGTATAAAATCTGATCGGTTTGCCATGGGTTCGGATGGAGGCCATGAGTTCGGTCATCATGATTTCTGTGCTCTCGCTGGTAAAAAAACCGGTATGGACAATGTATCGTGTAGCATCGTCTATGATCGCATGCAGATAGGTCTTGCGTTTATTGCCTTTCTCCCGGATTTTGGGACCATGAAGAAAGTCAGCCATCCACAATTGACCGAAAAACTCATATTCAAAAGGTCGTGCGGGGATATGGACGGACAGGTGGGGGTCCCGATGCAAATTGGCTGTTTGAGAGAACCGGTAAAGGGTAGACCGGGCAGGGGATTTCATATCCCACAGATTCTCCCGGATCAACTCGCCCAGCATCCGGGACAAGGGCCATCTGGGATGTTTGCTCCGCAGCTCAAACAACCGGTCTGAGATGGTCTTGGGAACCGATCCATGGGTGCCCGTATCCTTTCTGGGGGTATCGTTCAAAGCGGGGAGACCACCATTGCGGTAGCGATAAAACCACTTCCTCAGGGTTTCCGGAGAATAGGATACAAAACGTCCGTCCGGCTTTCTATATTGCCGGTCTGCAAGCCGGAGCAAGGCTTCTTCAAGGGTTTCTTCTTCGTTTCGGTGAAGAAGGATGCTGATAATGCCGTATCGCCACACGGCGAGTTCGGCCAAATCAGGGGTTGGCATGGCCACCTCCTTTAATTGGGGTTAAAATGGGACCATGGCAACATAACCCTTTGTTAATATAAAGGTATGTGTTGTGTTGATGGCGTTTTCAGCCATCGTTCAGGGAAGAAATATTGAGAAAAATCCCTGGTAAAATCCGGCCAGGCCTTAACCGGGTCCAAGCCCCAATCCGCAATCATTTTCTCCCGGTTAAACCAGGCTATAAACTTGCAGCAGATTTTTTTTAACCGTTTTACCACGCCCCTGTTAAGATCCAGTCCTCTGGCAATGGAAGCTTGGCTCATCCCTTTTTCAAACATGGCATAACAGTCGAACAGGGTTTCATATGCATGGCGAATTACCGGCAAAATCGGCTCAGGCAGAACAGAAAAGCTTTGCCACGGGCATTCCGGGGATTTGCATAAATAGCGCTGGACCCTCATTTCTGTATTGTTTTTTGGGTCGTTTCTGGAGTAGGTTCCATTACGAACTGTCAGGCTGCTTGAGCAATGGCAGCAGCGGACATGAAGATTTTGCTTGGCAGATGCATCATTTCTTACTATGGTGTTTTTCATAAGCAGGGGCCGGGGTTGTGGGTTGATATTATCTGGACAATTTTATCTTACCACAATCCCCCCCTCTTATCCCCCCCAAAGGGGGGAGGAGGATGTCAAGGCATAGGCGGTGCCTGCTATCTATCTGCTACTGGTACCAAACGAAAAACAATCTCATTTTACAAGGAACTCACTTTTTCAAAAAATGTAACTGTATGTGGGATTTTTGGGTGATATTGGGGGATAGAAGAGAAAGAATCTACACCTGCCAGTTTCAGAAAGAATTTTGACCCATCCATCCATGAAGCTATTCCCCAGCCGGATCTGCTCCTCGGTAAAAAACTTCTCAGGCG
>NZ_JBFXHE010000526.1:0-2660 GCF_050177295.1 Desulfobacter sp. | reverse complement strand
TGGTCACCCGGCTGATCGTAGACTCATGCATTTCAATATCTTCGGCAATATCTTTTAAAATCAAAGGCCGCAGATAGGCAATGCCCTTTTCAAAAAAATCCCTTTGAAACTTGATGATGCTTTCCATGACCAGATAGATGGTTTTCTGGCGTTGATGAATGGATTTTATCAGCCAGGAGGCGGACTGCATCTTTTCATTAAGATAGGTCTTGGTCTCCTTGGGGATTTTTTTGCCGGTGGCGACGGCGTCCCTGTAGAATCTTGAAATTTTTAATTTGGGAAGGCCGTCATCGTTCATAACAATTTTAAAATCATCACCGACTTTGTAAACATAGATATCCGGGGTGATGTAGGCGGGTTCCTCTGTGGCAAATTTCCTGCCGGGCTTGGGTTCAAGAAACTGGATGATTTTTACTGCAGCCCGCACATCCTCAACGGAAATTTTAAGGGCCTTGGCAATTTTTTTACTGTTTCTGTTTTCAAGATTTTTGAGATGATCCGTAATGATCCGGGTGATGATATCGTTTTCAATGCCCAGTTGCCGGACTTGAATCAAAAGCGTTTCGCACAGGTTTCTGGCACACACGCCGGGGGGGTCAAAGGTCTGGAGCACAGCCAGCACTTTTTCAACGGTTTGAATATCGGACTCGGCACTCTGGGCCAACTCCTCCACGTCGGCGCATAAATATCCGTCCCGGTTCAGGTTGCCGATGATGACATGACCCAGTCGCTCCTCTTCGTCCGGCAGATCCGAAAGCATCAACTGCCACTTTAAATGGGCTTCAAGGGTTTGTTTCTCGGATGTAAATGATTCGTAATTGGGCGCTTCACTGTTTTCAGACTCCATGTAGATTCTACCGGTGGAGTTATATTCATTGATATAGTTTTCCCAGTCCGTATCCGAGCGCACCCGCTCTTCAATGGTAACTTCTTTGACAGGGGCTTCTATTTCAGCTGTCCGGGTTTCGGTTTCCTGGGCCGTGATGGCTTTGTCAGAGGCCTCATCAATGGAGATTTCTTCAAGCGCCGGATTTTGCTCCATTTCCTGCTGGATCATTTCGGCAAGTTCAAGCCTGGAGAGCTGAAGCAGTTTGATAGCCTGTTGGAGCTGGGGTGTCATGACCAGCTGCTGGGTCAGTGCAAGGCTTTGTTGTAATCCAAGTTCCATGATTAAAGTCTAAAATTGTCTCCCAGGTAAATGCGTTTGGCTACTTTGCTTGAAATAATTTTTTCCGGAGGGCCTGATTCCATAACCATACCCTGGCTCATAATATAAGCCGTGTTGCATACGCCTAATGTTTCCCTGACATTGTGATCGGAAATCAATATTCCGATGCCTTTGTCGGTAAGCTGGGATATGATTTGCTGGATATCAATAACAGCCAAAGGATCAATGCCGGCAAAGGGTTCGTCCAGTAGGATGAACAAGGGGTCTGTGGCAAGAACCCTTGAAATTTCCAGACGGCGCTTTTCTCCACCGGACAGGGAAGTCGCCTTTTGTCCGGCCAAGGCCAGTATCCCAAGTTCTTCCATCAGTGTTTCGGCTTTCCGGTTGATGTCCGCGACTTTTTTGTCAATAACCTCCAGAATGGCCGTTATATTTTCCCGGACTGTCAGTTTTTTAAATATAGAGGTCTCCTGGGGCAGGTAACCAAGGCCCTTTCTGGCCCTGACATACATGGGATAGCGGGTTATATCCTCCCCGTCAAGATGGACCGTGCCTTTGTCCGGCCGGATCATGCCTACGGTCATATAAAAGGTCGTGGTCTTTCCGGCACCGTTAGGTCCTAGAAGCCCGGTGACCTGACCCTGGTCAACGGTCAGGCTGACGTGATTCACGACGGTTTTACCGCCATAGGTCTTTACGAGGTTTTCCAGTACCAGTCGGCTCATTTATAAAGAACCATCCTGATCTTCGGCATCAAAAAATGCTTCAACCCTGTTTTTTTCGGTGCTTTCCACAACCACCCGGTCCTGGGCCTTAAACAGGGTTATTTTTTTGCCGGAGATCCAGCTTTTTCCCGTAAGCAGACGGGCTTTTTCCCCTGTGAGCACCAGTATTTCATCTGTGGTGTCATAATCCGCCTGATCCGAGAACGCTTTGCGCTCCCCTTCGGTATATTCCACATTCCCCGTGGCAAGAATCCGTTTGACGTTTGATTGGTCTTCCTTTTTGGTTTTTGAGGTATGAAAAAATACTTTGATCGAATTTGCTAAAAGCACACTGTCCGCCCGAACCGCTTTGACGTTTCCCATAAATTCCACCATGGATTGGTTTTTGTCGGCGACCATTTTATCCGAAGTAATTTTCAGGTCTGCCGGCGGCTGTTTCTTCTCAGCAGTTGTCTTCTCCTGGGCTGCAAAGGATACCTGTGCAAAAAGAGTCGACAGCACCAGCAACAAAATCAGAGAAATATTATAACCTATTGGGATTCTGACTATTTTCACTAAATTGTCCTTCTACGTGTCCTTTTAAGATGATCAGATCCTGGTTTAGCCGGATCTCCATGCTGTCAGCTTTTATCATGGAGTTTACGTCATCAAATGTAACCCTTGAATCAGAGCGTATTATATGCGGTTTTTTGGCATAATGCAATGTTTCACTTGTCAGGGTGTATTGCTGATACCGGATAGTAACATTCTCTGATAAGATCATGTCA
>NZ_JBFXHE010000525.1:0-2669 GCF_050177295.1 Desulfobacter sp. | reverse complement strand
TACTGTTCACATGGAACCGACTGCCTTGTTAAAGACATTCCGTTTGAACCGGGGATGACCATCGGGATATACTTGGAGTAACCATGGCTAAAAAACGAAACACAATTGACGTTATTCTGAAACGGGCGGAAAAACTGTTTGAAACAGGAAATTACCTGTTAGCGGAAAAAGAATTCAAAAAGGCCAGGCAGAAACAGAATAGCCCGGAAATAGAAGAGAAACTGGCCATATGCCTTAAAAACACCCAGGGCCTTAAAGGCAGGGAATGGGTAAAAAAAGGACAGAAAGCCGAAAGCCGAAACGATTTATCCGGTGCTGTCTCCTGTTTCAGGGAGGCGGACGGCCTGCTGCACGAAACCTGGCTTGGGGATAAAATCCGTGAAATTGAACAACGCCTTTTGGGTTGTGACATGGTTGCCAAGGCCGAAACCGCGGTCAGGAATAAGGACTATCAGGCGGCATACGGTTTTTATACAGAACTTGCCCAGATTCACGAAAATGAAAACTACCTGTCCGACAGTGCAGTCTGCCTTGTCAAGACAAACATGTTTGACCAGGCAGTTGAACTGTTCAGGTCGTTAAACCGCCTGAGTGAGGCGGCACGCTACCATTTCGGTTATGCCCTGGCAAAGCAGGGCAGATATATAGACGCCCTGGGCCAGTGGGAGATGATTGATTCCAATGCTGCTGCCTTTGTGTCGCAGCAGCACCAGGTGCTGGAACTTGCCGTTGAACAGCTTAACGCGTCCATGAAAGCCGGGGCCGATCTTAACGGAATACTGGCAGATGCGGGCAGGCTTTTGGGCGGCAAGGCCGTCCATGGCAATGACAGACTGGTCAAAGAGCTTGGGGCCATTTCGGATTACTGCAGGCTGGCCCTGGCCGCACCCCTGTGGGAAACCGGCGATTATGGTGCGGTTGCAACTCTTTTGGATACAATGATTTTCAAGAAAGATCCGGCCATAACTGTTTTATGTGCCGTTACATATTACCACCTGGCTGAAATCCAGGCAGACTATACCGGACTCATGGCTGACCATTGGCTGACAGCCGTTTATGCCACGGACCTGGCCAGGACGGTGGGGGATGACCCGGAAAAACAGGACAGGGTCCGGCAACGTTTGGTCCGTATGGCTGAAGATAGAATCAACACCATGGCCGGGTCTAAAGAGTTAAACGGCGCAGTCGCAAGGCTTTTTGAGATTGACAAGTCACTGATGGCCGATTTTCTGGCTATCTCCGGAAGCCGGCATGGAAGCCCTTCTGTCCCGTGGATTTGCACCCCCTGTTTTGCAAAACACTACGGCCTTTCTGACACCGTTTTGGCGCTGATCCGGGAGAACAGGGATTATTTCAGGGATGAGGCGCATTATCTTTCGACCGGGGCCTGTTACTCCCGGGTGGGGGAAAGTTTTTATGCATTGAAAACCCGCAGCGCCAAGGACGCCTTTAATCTGATTGGAACAATGGATGCCCCGGATTCGGCTGATGAATTTATAAATTATGCCCTGGGGCTGATCCGTTTTGAATATGGAAAATTTGTCCTGGAAAACGGTGAAAAGAATTTCCTTGACTACTTTGACTCAACGGTCCGTCTATTTGAGACCGTGCCTGGTATGGAGAAACAATTTTCACAGGAAATGCTGCAATATGAAGGCCAGTACCTGTTTGAACATGAAGCGCTATTGGGCTTTTTATATCAGTTGCGACCGTCCGGGCCGATATCTGAAGCATATTCTTTTGTTATGGGGCAGACCGCTGTTAACAGGTTTAACAGAGGAAGAATAAACAATAAACAATGCCATGTTGCCCTTGAAAAAGCCCTTGCTGTAGATCCCGGCAATGAATATGTTATCCATCTCCAGGCGCAGATCGCCATTGATCTGGAAATGGAGGCCCTTTACAATGCCATGAATAAAAGAAAGATGGGCAAGGCTGCCACGCTGGCCACAAAATCCTCTTTTCCTGAAATCCGGGACAAGTTTTTTGACTTTATCGAACAGATGATGGAACATATTGAAGACAGCGAACTGGAAAAACCTTACCGCATAGTGGAATTGAATGAGCTGCTCAATTCCTGCATGGCGGTTGACCCGGTCCATCCCATCATTGACACCCTTGAAATGAAAATTCAACTGCTGGGAGATTAAAGACCAATGAATCCCTATGCTGTGCTGGGCATTGACAAAGATGCGTCAAACAAAGAGATCATCCAGGCAGCTGCTTTGGCGATGCGGCAAAGGCGTCATGACGCCAGGACCATTGCCCAGGCCCAGAAAAAGCTGCTTGACCCGGTTTCCAGGGCCTGCCAGGCCTTTATCCATTTTCCTGATTTTGGGGAGACCCAAAAACGGCTGGGCCAAGAACTGAAAGAAATTTCAGCCGCTTACAACAATACCAAAGGGAGCGATGGATTTGATGCCCCCTGCCTGGAAATATTTGACGGCCACCATGGGCAGTGAAAAAGAACAGCTAAAAAAAAAACTCATTGATTTCCAGCAGCAAATCGCCGGCCTGAAGCTGGACCTTGCTGCCCAGGCCGGGGCCCAGAAAAAAAAGGAAAACGAAATTTTTACGGGCCTTCTTGACATCATGGATGCCTTTGAATTAATTGAAGACAATCTTGAATCAAAACAGGAGAGCCTGGATAAGCCGGCAAGAATGCTTGG
>NZ_JBFXHE010000524.1:0-2680 GCF_050177295.1 Desulfobacter sp. | reverse complement strand
ACTGACAAAATGAAGCATTGGTTTAACCTTCGTCAATGGATAAAAGTCACATGAGGAGCCGTGTACGGACCCGTACGCACGGTTCTGTGGGCAGACGGGAGCCAATTGGCTCCCTCTGACCCGATGCAGAGACCTTCCTTTTCCCTTGAGAATCCTTGAGTTGCCGCTATGAAATCTTTTTAAAAAAGGGTATGTTTAAAACGGCTGATATCCGGAGGTACTGATGACTGTGTCCGGTTTCTTTTCTTGTATTGATCCTGGAATATAACGGCGATCGTCGGCTGTCAGCGGTTTGACGAATGCAATAATTCAGGAGGCGTACTGTTGGCCCGGCCACTGAAAATTCCCGTGGATGAGCTTTATAGTTTTATCAATGATTTTCCCGCACTTTTATGGCGGATAGAGATCAGGAAAGCCCGTATTGAGTTCCTTAATGAAAATATAAATGTTGCACCGGGGATTGATGGCGCTCTTTTTTTAAAAAATATTGCCTACCGTAATGCCAATCTTCTTCCCGAAGACCAGCACATCCTTGAAACATTTATGGATATGGTCAAAGAGGGAAAGGTGGCGGCGTCCGTGTTCAGGGTGAAGAACAGCAACGGACAGATTTCATGGCTTAAGCTCACCGGTGCCGTTAACAGGCAGGATCCGGGTTATTACTACGGTTATCTTTTAAATGTGGATGATACCGTGGCCGTGATCAAGGGGATTCTGGGAATTGACCTGGAACTTAAATTAATGATTGAAGACATTAATAATCCGGTGTTTTTGTTTGGATACGACAGGAATGAGCTCATCTGTGCCAATCCGAGTGCCAAACATATGTTTGGTATCCAGGAGGTGGATTTAGGGAAGTTGTCCCTGGATTCTTTTTATGCCGGCAACACCCGGCAAACCGTATTGGATGTCTTAAAAAATCTGCCGCTGTCCAGGACATGGGCCGGCAACATTCTTTTGGGGTCGGCTGACGGAAAAAAACGGGTTCAGTCCAGGGCCATTGTCCGGTATCTGGTCCATAAAGATCACCAGATTATCCGGATATCCCTTCAGAATCCTAAAACCAGCAGTACCTCGGGGAAAACCATATCCGATTCAAAAGAGCGCGATATCAAGGAACTGGAAAACAAAATCCATGGGCTTGTGGATATTCACCAGATCATGGAGGCCTGTCTTGACAGCCCCCTGGCCGCAGGACACTTTGAAGGGATTTTGTTTTCAGATGTGCATGTGCGCAAAAACTGCGTAACGGTTTATGGTGCCGGTGCGCCGTTTAAGGGTATGCAGGAGTCGGAGAGTTTTTCCTACAAAGGCACCATTGCCGAAGATATCAACCGATATTCTCTGGACTATCTTGTTGTGGACAACACCCAGGACAGTATCAAGCCCATTGACTGGGCCCTGTTCGTTCCCAGGGGTGTTCGTTCCTATTTTGCCATGCCTTTTTACAGCCGGTCTGTCCTGCGCACGGTGCTGACCCTGTGCGCCACGGAACAGGGCCGGTTTACGGATGCCCTGCCCGATCTGTTTGAAGACCTGCTAAAGACCCTCAATGGGGCGGTTCGCACCTGGCGCAGGAGTCTGCGTTCTTAAAATTTTTTATTTTTTCTATGGTTGTCGGCGGGTATCTTATTTTTTTATAATCTCAAAATTGGTGCTACCAATTTTAAGATTATTTTCACAAAATCACATTTCATTGCGATTTATTGTTGACATGGTAATGTGGTTTTAATATTTTTTTAACCAAAGAAAGAATATGGATGCTATCCCGGTTTAGAAGGAGTGGTATGCTGAACGATTTGTTTAAACAGCTTGACGCTACTGTCCAGACACGTGGACTTAAACCGGGGGACAGATTTCCTGCCGAGCGCCAACTTGCCGCCGAACTCAATGTCAGCCGAAATTCCTTTCGCCGCCTGCTTCATACCCTGGAAGGCCGGGGCATGGTTGAGATTAGAAAAGGCAGCGGCACCTTTCTTAAACCCCGTTTTTTTAATACCTCGGATCCCTATTGGGGCACTGAAGAAAGATCTGCCGAAGAGGTTGTGGCAGATCAGCTGGAAACCATATTTTTACTTTTCCCCATTATTGTTGAACTGGCATGTCATCGCATGACGGCAGATCAGCTCGATTTACTCCAGAAGAGCAATGTGGCCCTAAGCCGCAGTATCTTTACCAAAGACCATAGAAAAGTGTGGCTGGAAAGTCTGTCTTTTTTTAGGCTCATCGCCAAAGGCACAGGCAACAGCTTTATGTCCGGTATTATGGAAGAGATCTTTGCCATTGATATGGTCACGTTTGACCACTTTTTCAAGACAACGCAGAAAAGCAGGGAAGAACTGTTCGGGGATCACGTCAATATACTGAACGCACTGATCGAAAAAGACTGCACTAAGGCAAAGCAGGTGACCCAGAATTATGCCATCCATTTAAACCGGATTATCGGGAACGGTAACAATGCCCTGTCCGGCCTCGGCTCAAATCTAAATAAGGAGGATACATGAGCGTTCAAAACCATAGGCGCAGGCGTTTTTTCAAGCAGATGGCAGGAACAGCTGCGGACCTGTTCCAAAGCTGGGTGGGGCCGTTTCAAAGTGAGCCCGTTGCACAACCATGCATCACATCTCAGATTTCCTCTGATCTGGCACCGGCGCTGTTAGCCCTGGAGGCGGAACGGCTG
>NZ_JBFXHE010000523.1:0-2680 GCF_050177295.1 Desulfobacter sp. | reverse complement strand
TCACATCATCTCTTGAGAGATACACGATAAAAGCTTGTCTGTGATCAATCCACAACCCTACTTTGGAACTCATAAGATGTCCCTCCTTGAAAACGGACGTTTCAGCATTTTTTCATACAACAAAAGATACTGTTCTACTGTTACCGCATGATCAAATCTTTCATGGCTTTGTTTTATGATCCTGGATATCTGATGGTTCTTTACATCCCGTGGTAAGTTGTAAAACATCATCGCCTTATCAATTGCGCTCATCAAGCTGTCTACATCAGATTGATTGAATAAAAATCCGTTCCCGCTGTTATGCGCAACGTCCAGGGGGGTGACGGCTTGATGATTGTCGTTATTATTGTCGTTATTATTATGGACAATGGGAAGGCTCCCATATAAAAGTCCGGTAATTTCCTCAGAACTGACGGGTTCCACTGAACATTGAACCAGAAGGAAGTCTGATGCAGCATAGGCCGTCCGTAAAAGTGAATCCTCCGGCTTGCAAACAGCTACCCTGTTTGTTAAATCAAAATCCCGAATGGTATCCTTTATCAGTCCCCTAATCGTTCCTTTGGCTGTAAAAATAATCTCTAGGTCCTGATGCCAGTCCCTGGAAAGAAGCGCATACAGTATCGTTGAAATGAAATACGAGCCGTTATGGACCTTGTCCATACATGACGGCAAGAATAAAATTGGCTTCAATGGATCTTTGGACAATCCCAGACGGTCCTGGATCAAGATTTTATTGGCTTTTTTACCCTCTATATGGGTGTTTTCATCATAATTTTTAAAGAGGTATGTATCGTTTTTTGGCAGACGTGATCCATCCGGGCAGTTCAAAATCGCTGATGCGCATCCCTGACCCACTTTGTTTGAAAGTTCCTGTTTAATGGATGGGGTAACAAATGGATGCTGCCCTTGAGTGAGTTCTCTTAGGAATTCAGGACAGGTCGTATTAACAAAATCAGCTGCGAAAATACCGCTGGCAAGAAAATCCACCGGATTAGAACCACGGGTTTCTTCATAATTCAAGGGCTGCCGTTCAAAAAAAAGGTTCTGCCAGAAATACGCGGGATCAATTCCCCTGTTTTCGATGGAAGACAACAAGGCCTTATTGTTATAAATATTGTGAATAGTAAAAAGACAGGGGATCCCAAGCTTTCTTGCCATGGCCGGGATCAACCCCGTCATCCAATCATTGCAATGAATGAGGTCCGGTTGAACCCGGGGGATAATGGTGTTGATCACCTCCCTCTGGAAGGAGAGGGCACTTTTTATATTTTCCTGGTCACAATCGGAATATATCTTTTCTTTATAAAAAAATATCTGATCTTTAGCCAGATGAACCCTTGCTTCATTGTCGCAGCTTCCCATCGTGCTCAGCTGCCGTTGAAACGAAGAACTCTCATGATTATTGAACAGGGTGCGGTAATCAGGCAGCGCCACATGGATATCCGCACCTTTTTTATATAGGGAATAAATGAGTGCTGCGGAAACGTCCGCCAACTCACCGGCCCTCGCCTTCAGAAAGCTGGACATGGTGCTCATTTTTTTCGGCAGATAAGACACTTCCGGCGTTACGAATAGAATTCTGGGCTGTTTAAAAATATGAGGCATCGGGCTCTCCTATCATTCAAATATTTTGAAAATCAGGTAACCCAGGGCCGGAATACCGGCTGCCCCAGGAATGGTCAGAACCCTGGCCAGAACAATATTCCCCGTCACTCCCTACTTGAACGACAATCGCGCAATGTTCATTTGAAAGAGTTCACCCCATCGATAAGGTATCTGAACTGATATTCCTTAAACAATAGAGGGTTTATGATTACAAATCAACACGACAAAAGACTATAAAAAAACATATAAACAAACTATTTAAAATAGGGGATTATTCGAGGGACATCAGAAATGACCGAAGATTGATTTTTTTATTTTTCAGGTTTGTTTTTGCCCGGATATTATCCCGGTGGCGAGAGACGGTGTGAAAAGAGCAGTTCAGGATTTGCGATATTTCTTTGTTGGATTTTCCCGATTTAATAAGGTGGGCCACATGAATTTCCGTAGGGGTTAAATTGATCAGTTTATCTGATAATTTTTTTGAAAACGGGGAAAGGATATTTTTTAAACGCAATTCCAGAATCTGGATTATTTCTCGCTGATCTTCCTGTGTGAGTGTGTTTTTCAAACTTTGAATAATAGGGGTAAGCACTATTTGATAGTTGGCGAATATATTTTGTCCAATGTCCTCTTTATCCAGTTCTGTTCTTTTCAGCAGCACTTTCAATGCGACATTCATATCTTCGAGTTCAGCAGCTTTTTGTTCTAATTTCAGCTCTATTCGCTTGCGCGTGGTAATATCGATATGGGTTTTTATCATCTGGACGATTTGTCCGCTTGTGTCCAATACCGGGAAAGTAAATATTTCAATGCTGGACGGATTTCCCTGATCATCGTAATGTAATTGTTCTCCAAAAAAGGGTTTTCCGGTTCGCTTGATTTCCTGCATTGGGCATGGATAGTCATCACCGGTACAAGGCGTGCTGCGCTGGTGGGAAACCGCATAACATTTTAGCCCTGTCACTTTTTCTCCGCCATAGGCATCATTGGCCAGTTCAATGGTATAGTCGGTTGCGTTTATAACGGCAAACGGGATTGTGATCGAATTAATGGCCGTTCTCAGGAATATTTCGCT
>NZ_JBFXHE010000522.1:0-2682 GCF_050177295.1 Desulfobacter sp. | reverse complement strand
GGTAAGACGTTTCTGAATTCACTGCGCCATAATAGGGGTGCAGCCCAGACAGGATCCTTGTAAAAAATCTGCTCTGCAATGGGAATACTTAAAATTCCATTGCCGGCCATCTGTGCCGCAGGTGTTTGTTGTCAAGTGATGCCCGCCCGGGTCAGCCAGGCACCGAAAAATCCTGTGATGGCCCAGGAAACGGCAAGGGCGCCAAAGATCCCGGCCAAACCGAAACAGCGGCCTCCCCAAAGGGCCAGGGGCAGGAACACGGCAAAAATCTGGGCCAGAACAATGCCTGTGGAAAGCATGGGTCTTTTTAAAACATTTAAAAGGGACACCGCCATCTGCATCATTGCATAGAAGCCATAGGCCAGGGGCGCCACGGTCATATACAAAACAGTTACCTGCACAATGTCGGGGGCCGGGTTTATCAGGCGCGCTGCAGGACCTGCCACGGTTAAGACAAAGAGATAAACCACCGCGCCGCAGACGAGAAAAAAGCGGCTGGCAAAGGATACCCCCCTTTGCATGCGCGTTTTTTCCCCGGCCCCCAGATTCTGTCCGATAAACACCGGCATCGCCTGCACAACTGCGGTGATGGGGACGATAAAAAGCATTTCCAGGCGAAGGGCAATGCCGAATCCTGCCACAGCGCTGCTGCCAAAGTCGGCCACCATTCTGGTGATCATGCCTGAAAACCCGGAGGCTGTCAATTTAATGGCGATACCGGGGCCGCCCACCTGTAAAATCCTGGCCCAGTCCTTGTAAATGGGGTCCGGGTGGTGCTGCCCGACGGTGAATACATTTTTTTTAATGGCCGGCAGGCCAAGCAGGTAAACAAAGCCTGCGCCTCTGGCAATCACCGTGGCAACGGCTGCCCCGCTCACACCCAATGCAGGAAACGGCCCGATGCCGAAAATCAGGAACGGGTCAAGTACGGCATTGAGCAGGGCTGTGACAAGGGTGATGGCTGACGGTGTCCGGGTATCCCCCAGCCCGAAAAGGGCGGCATGGGCCGCTGCCGGCACAACAAAGAACACCGCCCCCGGATACCATATGCGCATGTAGGCTTTAATCACGGGCAGGGTAGCGTCATCCGCCCCCAGCCAGGTAAACACCATCTCCATGGTGCCAAGGCCAATGCCTGCAAAAACCGCTACCATCATCAGGGCAAGTATAAGCCCGCGGGTCACCAGGGCCGCGGTTTGCTGCAGGTCCCCTTTGCCCACAGCCCGGGACACCGATGCCGTGATCCCTGAATTCAGGCCGTGGGCGATGCTGCCAAGCACCATGACAACCGGAAAGGTAAAGGAGACGGCAGCAAGCTCAACGCCCCCCAGCCGGCCCACAAAAAAAGTGTCCACAAGATTGAATATCATCAGGCCCAGCATGCTGAACACCATGGGGCCGGCAAGCTTTAAAATGACCGGGCCTTCCCTGTCCGTTGTAATGATCTTATTGCGCCTTTCTTGTTTCCGGTTCTTCAATTAACGTTTGAGTGAATGACCCTGAATGGTTTTGATAATTTTATTTGTGTTCTGCCTGCAGATAAAAAGGGTCAAAAACAGAAAGCAAAAGACAAGTCCCAATGTGACAAAGTATGCCCGGCTTAAGCCCGGGGTTCCATGTCTGTCAGCGTTTTTTGCTTTTTGTTCGGGCGGATTGGGCTGGACCGAAAACCCGTTTTTGGGGGCAATACCCGCTTTCACCGCCACATGGCCCGGTCCGCCATCCAGAAGAATGCGATAGGGTTCTTCGGGTATTTTTACGGTCAACTCGCTTGCCAGGCCAAGGCGCTGTTTGAACAGCACCGTGCCGGCGTTCAGGGATTCCAGGCGCACCTGGGCCCCTTGGGCGGTGGCACCGGTGTCATATTTGCCTTCCACGGTAATGGTGCCGTCATCATTGCCGTAAACCCCTAAAATAAGGGAATGTGCAAAGGCACAGGAAAGTGCGCAAAAAATCAGGGCCAGTGACAGAATAAAACCTATACCTATTTTTTCAGACATCTGCTGCCTCCTCCTTTAACGGCTGCGGCTGTTAAGACCAGGCCCAAAAACACCAGGCCTGCATCCACCCACAAAATATGGGTCATATGGTTTTGGAATAATGTTAAGGGGCTGATACCGGTTTTCAGCAGGTGAAGTACCGGGGCCAGCAAAAAGAGCACGCCCCCCAGTCCCAGAAACTGTTGTGCCGTGCCACGGGTATCAACCTTGTAAAAGGACCAGAAAAGGGTGGCGGCCCACAGGTCGAAAAACAGTCCCTGGTGCCAGACAAGCCGGTCCTTCAGGTCAAAGGGCAGCAGCCATTGCAGGTTAAACAGCAGGCCTGTGGCCGGGATCACACCGATCATGAACGCCAGGGAAAATTTTTCCAGCCAGTGATAAAAAGGGGGGTGGCCCTTAAATTTCCTAACCTGTTTTTCAAGGTGGAGTATGATCCCGCACCCTACGGCAATCAGGCAGGCAACGGCCGCCATGAAGACAGACAGGCGCAGATATATGTTCACGCCAAAAAGCAGGTGGATGCTGTAAATACCCTCGGTGAGCAGGACAGGCCAGGACCTGTCCGTGGTTTTGACCGCTTTGAGAACCGTACCGTCAACGGCATTGAGAATGATATAGGGCGTGTTGGCGACCCCGGTTAAAAACGGGGCCGACCTGTCCGTTCCCTCCAGATGAATCCGGG
>NZ_JBFXHE010000521.1:0-2697 GCF_050177295.1 Desulfobacter sp. | reverse complement strand
ATGGTCCACGGATCTGGGCACCTCACACCCGGCAGGCCGGTATGGGTACGGCATTGAATATGCGGAGCCCATATATTATTAATCGGCATCCCCGGCCGCAGATTTTTCTATTTCCCTGCGGCCGGGGCATTATTGGGAAATTTTCGCACACTTTTTTGCTCCATTTTCCCCGGCTGATAGGGGGGATTATTTAGAAAATTCACACATCTTTTTCACAATTTTTCGTCAATTATATCAAGTCATTCAATTATTCCTTGTTAATGTGATATTGCTCCTTGACTTTGTGCCTCAATTTGGTAGACCATTATCGAAAAGAAAAAGTATTCGACGCTATTTTTATAAAAAAGTCACCGGCAAACCCGGGGTGTCACTTACCACTTTCGTTGTGGGCCACGTTGCAGTCAAAAAAAAAACAAATTGGCCCGTGCCCGCTATACCGGCCGACGCAAGGACATAGTCTGACATAATTTTTATCTGGCCCCGATGCCGGTACAATTTGTGGGGGACATTATGATTCGCAAACTCATTCTGGTATTGGCTATCCTGATTTGTACAACCATGTACGGCACAGCATCTGCAGCGGAGCTGGGAATAATCACCGGCGGCGCAAAAGGTACGTACTTCCAATTCGGCCTGAATCTGAAGGAATTAGGCAAAAAATTCGGATATAACATCCAGGTATACAACTCCCGGGGATCGGTGGAAAATGTATATGCCGTGTACAAGCGCCCCAAGACCGAGATGGGTATTGTCCAGTCCGATGTACTGGCATTTGTACTCAAGGTGCAATCCAACAAGGTCCTAAAGAGTATTGCAAGAAAGACTAAAATGGTTTTCCCCTTGTACAACGAAGAGGTCCATCTGCTGGGTAAAACCGAAGTTGCGTCGTTTGATGACCTGGAAAACAGGCGGGTGGCCGTGGACAAGGAAGGTTCGGGTACCTATCTCACTGCCAAGCTCCTTTTTGAGATTTCGGGTATCAAGCCGGCCCAAACCCTGGCCGTGGGCACGGATGATGCCCTGTCCATGCTCAAGGCCGGCACCATTGACGCCATGTTCTATGTGGCCGGATTTCCCGTAGCCCTTTTTTCCGAGCAGGTTACGGTCGGGGATGGGTTGCACATCGTGCCCATAGGCAACAAAAGCATTACCGAATTCTACCCTGTTGCCCAGATTCCGGTCGGCACCTATCCATGGCAGAGCCAATCCGTATCCACCGTTGCGGTGAAGGCTGTTCTGATCTCCTTTGATTTCAGGGGAAACAGCTGCGATTCCCTGGGACAATTTGCCAACATTGTTTACGATAACCTGGAGTGGCTCAAACAAAACGGTCATCCGAAATGGAAAAGCGTAGACCTGGACTATCCCCTCAAAGGATGGGATCAGTATGACTGCGTTAAAAAACATCGCAGAGGCGGCAATCCCAGAGAAACGGGTCAGCCTATGGAAGAGAACCCTTTGCTGGATGCCATCAAAGAGATGCTCTGAATCTGGCTTATCTGAACCGGGACCGACCAAGGGAGGCACACCATGTATTGCACCCATTTCAACCTGAAAAAAAAACCTTTCCAGCTCAGTTCGGATAACAGCTTTCTGTGGTTGGGCAACACCCACGCCAGGGCTTTAGACCTTCTCAACCGCGGTATTGAAGGGCCTGAGGGATTGCTGATCCTCACCGGAGACATCGGTACGGGCAAGACCACCCTGATCCATGAACTGTGCCATTGCCTGCCCCAAGAGACCGCAGTGGCCCATATCACAGATCCGAGCATTGAACTCCACTATCTGTTTCTTTCCATTGCCCGGGCCCTGGGATTTGATGAGCTTTATAGGGAAGGTGAAGAATTTGGCCCGGTACTGTCGGCTTTTTTAAACCGCCTCCACCAGGCTGGAAAAAAATGCCTGATCATTATTGACGAGGCACACCTGATTCCGGAGCGATTCCTGGCCCTGCTCCCCTCCTGGGCGAAATTTGCGCCGGATAATACCCTTACTATCATCCTTGCCGGTCAACTGGAACTCCACCAAGTCATGGAAAAAAAACTGGGTCCTTCATGGGAAAAGCAGGTGGATGTCCATGCCATGCTTTCTCCCCTGGAAGAAAAACAGACCCGGGACTATATCCACCGGCGCCTTGAGTTGGCCGGTGCAACACACAGGATTTTCACCCCCGAAGCTGTCCGGGAAGTACATGGGTATACCAAAGGCATTCCCCGGCGCATCAACATCGCCTGCGACCAGGCCATGATCGCCGCCTATTCAAAAGATATGCAAACCATTGACGCCCAGACCTTTCAGGATGCCGTGGGTATTTTGAAACTTCCCCAGGTACCGGTGCCTGTCTCCCCGCCGGCACCGGTACCTACAACGCTGTTGGCCAGCCTAAAGTCCCGGTGGCCGGCAAGGCCACTGCCCTCCTTGGCAGCAGCCGTTCTTCTGGTCGTCATCGCCTGTACTTTTTACCCCCGGATACTTTCCATTCCGGATCAAATACAGCATCCCCAAATCAAAACACCGGCAACACAAAAGAGCTCCGCCTTTGTCCCGACCATGACCGTTCCGCCTCCTTCAGCCACGGAAACCCAAGGGGATCTGTCCGAGGCAGCATCTGGGCTGGAACCGTTTCAGGCCGAACGCCTGATTCCGCCCCTGGAACCCAGCCAAGTACCACCAGGACCCTCTGAACAAACCACTGCC
>NZ_JBFXHE010000520.1:0-2699 GCF_050177295.1 Desulfobacter sp. | reverse complement strand
ATCCTGGAAATAAAAAAACTGTTCTGAGGCAGGGTCAGCGTGTATTATTAACCCAAACGCCACGCTTTATGAGGAAGACCAAATTTTTAGGAGATAACACATGAACATCAACGCCAGCATTATCGACCAGCGGGTAACCGGTATTGTTCAGGATCACCCGGAGTGGTTGCCGGAAGGCTCTGATATTAACAAGAAGAAGTCAGCGGCATTTGTGCTGTTGTGCATCTCAACTTGCCTTGAGACGCCTCTTGAAGATGCGGCGGAGTTGATTACCGAAGGCGGCAACGATGCGGGGGTTGATGGACTCCATGTTGGCGAGGTGGAGGACGGGGAGTTCCTGGTCACGGTCTTCCAGGGCAAATACAAGGTAAAGGATCTGGAAGGTGAGGCAAATTTCCCGGAAAACGGTGTCCAGAAAGCTGTTGATACCGTACAAGTACTTTTTGATCCCTATCGCAGGGTCGCGTTAAACAAAAAGATAGCACCAAAAATTGAGGAAATCCGTTCTCTTATCAGGGATGCCTACATTCCCAATGTACGTGTCATCTTATGCAACAATGGCGCCCAATGGACGGAACAGACCGGCCATTGGATAGATGAGGCGAAAAAGGATTACGGCGACAAAGTTGATTTTCTCCATTTCAATCACGACTCCATAGTCAACATCCTGCAAAGAAGCAAAAAGGTTGATACCACATTGACCTTGAATGGCCAGGCCATTGTCGAAGACATGAATTACATGCGCGTGTTGGTCGGACGTGTTTCAGTGCAAGAGATTCATAGACTGTTTAATGAGCATGGAGACAAGCTTCTGGAAAGAAATATTCGCCGCTACCTCGGCCTTCACACCAATCGCGTTAACACAGCGATTCATGAAACGCTGTGTGATCCACAACGATCGGATAAATTTTACTTCTACAACAACGGCATCACAGTGGTCTGTGATAAATTTGATTACAATGCTTTTCAAAAATCGGACTACAAAGTGCAGCTCAAAAATATGCAGGTGATCAATGGCGGTCAAACATGCAAAACGATTCAGGAAACCTTGAATGGTGTTCTGTCCGGCAGAGTGGGCGAATCAGCCTATGTCATGGTCCGCATTTATCAACTCGCCGAGACACATAAGGATTTTGTACAAGACATCACTTATGCGACCAATAGCCAGAATCCTGTCGATTTGCGGGATCTTCGTTCAAATGACGAGATTCAGAAACAACTTGAAATCGGTATTGCGGATCTTGGCTATACATACAAACGTCAGCGTGAAGAAGGCGGTGGCGGCTCAAGCGTCATAACCAGTTCCATTGTTGCGGAATCGGTTCTGGCAATCTGGAGAGAACGACCACATCAGGCAAAATTTCGGCGTAAAGAACACTTTGGGAAACTCTATGAAGATATCTTCAATGATTTGAATGCGGCTCAAGCCCTTCTGGCCGTTCTGATTTTTCGATCTGTGGAAAATGAAAGGAAACGCCCGACTTCTTCTACACCACCAGATTTCATGCCTTATGCATCGCATTACATTTCGATGTTGATTGGCAGAAAACTTATGGGTGACATGGGTGTATCCCCGAGAGAGGTTTCGCATCGCAACTTTCAGGAAATAGTTCAGAAATTCGAAGATGGCAAAGCGGAATATCACGCAAACGCCGTGAAAGACGTGATAGATGCTCTGAAAGCCTGTTACGGAAAAAGAGAAATATCTCTCCAACAACTTTCAGCGACCTTCAGGCGTGGAGACCTTCTTGAAATGCTTGGATCCTTATAGCTGCACCACATCCACAACCACCTGGAGACGGTGGTTGCCGCCGCCAAGCACCGAACCCCGGACCGGGGTGACATCCCCGTAATCCCGGCCCCATGCCAGGGTAATATGCTGATCATTGGGCATGACATCGTTGGTGATGCGGCTGTCCGCCACCTCAAGCACGGCCTGCAAAGGCAGACATATTCAGAATAATGTCGCTGAGCATTTCCAAAACTTCAGTGCTCTGATTTTTGGGATTAATCCGGACCAGCCCTTTTTCAATGCGCCCAAGAATATACCAGGAATCATCAAAGAGGCGGTCCCTTACCCGGTCTGCCACCTGGATGGCGTTCTTCAGACAAAAGGTTCCCACTATAATTTATTCTCCTCAAAGACACAAAAGCAAAAGACCGGTTTTACAGACAATCGCAGAAAACAGCACGGGCTGACCTGTTTTTCCACCGTGGCTCTATCCACAACGAAAATTGTAACTTCTGTGCAGATTATACAACTATTTCTTATATAACCCACATGGGCCGCAAGCCCACAACAAACAATGAAACTAAAGACTCCAACAATTCAGGGCTAAAATGGGCGCCGCAGGCGCTTCGCCCTCTTGTTTCTTGTATCTTGTCTCTAGTTTCATATAAAATGAAGAGAATCAATCAATGACGAAAAATCTTTTTAATTCGAACTTTGACAGGGTCAAATTACCTATAAAGCTTGACTTCCCATATTTTTCTCATATAATTCTGGAAAATAATCATGGGCTGAACTGACATATCAACTACCAGGCATAGCACACAAAAAAAGCTTTAAAGATCTGAGTAACTTACCCAGACTTTTTTATAAAATCATCATAATTAAGGCCATTAATACCCTTTTAAGGAGAATGCGATGAAAGAAATTCTAATAAAAACGGTTATGATCCCCTTACCCGACTATGTGA
>NZ_JBFXHE010000519.1:0-2720 GCF_050177295.1 Desulfobacter sp. | reverse complement strand
GGCCAGGACCTTGTGGTGTCGGACGACCGGCTGTATATGCGGACCACCAAGGGGCTTTCCCCCATTGACGTCCTTTACCGCCGCATTGATGATGATTTCATTGATCCAAACGTGTTCCGGCCCGATTCCATGCTCGGGGTTCCGGGTATTATGTCTGCCTATTTCAAGGGCCGGGTGGCCATGGCCAATGCACCGGGCACAGGCGTGGCTGATGACAAGGCCGTATACGCCTATGTGCCGAAAATTATTTCATACTACCTGGGGGAAGATCCCATTTTGCCCAATGTACCCACCTATGTGTGCTGGGATGACAAGGACCGGGCCCATGTGCTTGACAACCTGGACAAATTTGTGGTCAAGGCGGCCAATGAAAGCGGCGGATACGGCATGATGATCGGCCCCCATGCAGACCAGGCCGAGCGCGGGGAGTTTGCCCGGCGGATCAGGGCCAACCCCAGAACCTATATTGCCCAGCCCACCATCAGTCTTTCCCAGGTTCCCACCATTATCGGGGACCATTTTGAAGGGCGGCATGTGGACCTCCGGCCCTACATCCTTTACGGAGAGGATATCTATGTGCTTCCAGGCGGGCTGACACGGGTAGCCTTGAAAAAGGGCTCCTTGGTGGTGAACTCGTCCCAGGGCGGCGGAACAAAGGACACATGGGTGCTCAATGGAACAGATTAACTTGTATTTGGACAAAGATTAGGGAGATACCATGCTAAGCCGCGTTGCAGATTCCATCTACTGGATGACCCGTTATATTGAAAGAGCCGAAAACATCGCTCGTTTTATTAATGTAAACCTTAACCTTTCCCTGGACATGACCACAGGAATGGCCGGGGCCTGGCAGCCCCTGGTGATGACCACAGGCGACCATGGCGTGTTTGAAAAGCGTTACGGACTGGATTATTCCAGAGAAAATGTGATCCAGTTTCTGGCCCTGGACAGGGAGTACGGCAACTCCATCATTTCCTGTGTGGCCGCAGCCAGGGAAAACGCCCGAAGCGTCAGGGAAATCATTTCATCGGTGATGTGGGAACAGATTAACCACTCCTATCTTCTGCTCAAGGATGCGGCTAAAAACCGCCTGGCCAACAAGGATCCCCACCGTTTTTTCAAAAACATCACCATGCTCAGCCATATGTTCACAGGCCTGCTGCATACCACCATGTCCCGGGGGGAGGCCTTTCATTTTGCCTTGCTCGGTCAGCTTCTCGAACGGGCGGATAAGACCTCCCGGATTCTGGACGTAAAATACTTCATGTTATTGCCCAAGCCCGAAGATGTGAACTCCCCCTATGATGTGATCCAGTGGGGCGCTGTGCTCAAATCCACCTCCGGCTTTGAAACCTATCGAAAACAATGTCACCGGATTGTTCCCAAACAGGTGTGCAGTTTTCTTATCTTTGATCCGGACTTTCCCAGGTCCATCCACTGCTGCCTGACCAGTGCCCAGTGCGCCCTGCACAAAATCACCGGCACCCCCAGGGGGGCCGTGTCCAATCCGGCGGAAAAAAGCCTGGGCCGGTTATGCGCAGACCTGGATTATTCGGATATCGATGATGTAATTTCTGCCGGCATGCACGAGTACCTTGATGATCTGCAGACAAAAATTAACCAGGTGGGGCTTGACATCCGCCAGGCTTTTTTCAGAATCCCCGACAACCTGAGGGAACAGACATCTGTCTCCGCCCAGTAAAACAAACCGGACCCATCCTTTAAGGAGCATTTACATCCATGGCAATTCAAGTGGCCTTGTATCACAAGACCGATTATACATATGACCGCAAAATCCAGTTAGGGCCCCAGGTGATCCGGCTGCGGCCTGCCCCCCACTGCCGGACCCCGATTTTGAGCTACAATCAGACCGTTTCTCCGGACGACCACTGGATCAACTGGCAGCAGGATCCTTTTTCCAACTATCTGTCCAGGCTTAATTTCCATAAAAAAACCGATCATTTTTCCATAGTGGTGGATTTAGTGGCAGAGATGGTCACCATCAATCCCTTTGATTTTTTTCTGGAGGAATATGCCCGGGAGTATCCATTTCAATATTCATCGGAAGTCAGAAAAGACCTGGGGCCCTTTTTACAGAGAGACTGCGCGGGGAGCAAGTTTACTGCCTATCTTTCCCGCATCAGCCGCAAAAAGGAGAACACCATCGATTTCCTGGTCCGCGTGAACCAGGATCTGCAAAAGGCCATTAACTACAACATCCGCATGGAGCCCAATATCCAGACCTGTGAGGAGACCCTGACCAAACAATCCGGCTCCTGCAGGGATTCGGCCTGGCTGCTGGTCAATATTCTGCGTCATCTGGGACTGGCGGCCCGGTTTGTTTCCGGATACCTGATTCAGCTCACCGCTGATGTCAAATCCCTTGAAGGGCCTTCCGGACCGGAACAGGATTTCACGGACCTGCATGCCTGGGTGGAGGTGTTCCTGCCCGGGGCCGGCTGGGTGGGGCTGGACCCCACATCCGGACTTTTAGCCGGTGAGGGCCATATCCCCCTTGCCTGCACCCCGTTTCCCAAAAGCGCGGCCCCTGTCACCGGGGGGCTTGAACCGTGCGAGGTGGATTTCTCCCACACCATGCGCGTCACACGCATCCACGAAGACCCCCGGTCCACCAAGCCCTATCCCGAGGAGATCTGGACAAAGATTCATGAGCTTGGATTCCGGGTGGATGAAGAGATTAAAAAAGAAAACATCACCCT
>NZ_JBFXHE010000518.1:0-2729 GCF_050177295.1 Desulfobacter sp. | reverse complement strand
CCTGCTTTGGCAAGCTGTGCCACGGCCGTGCCCTTTAAACTGTCATGGCAGGGGGCATGGTAAAGGCAGGCTTGGGCGTGCGATGGGGTCAGACCATTTTTAAACAGATATCCTGAGACATCAAACAGACTGGCATCAAACAGATCTGTTATGCCCAGATCGGACAAAGATTCCATGCAGGTGCCGCAGGAGACAATGCAGGCGGAAAAATCAAGGTCATTGAACATATCCCGGATCTGGGTCATGATAATGGTGTTCTCAAGAGACATCTTTTGGGCTTCATTTGTCCGGGCATTTACCTTCAAGGGGTACCCGCAGCACAGATATGGCGGCGGCAGCACCACCTGGTGCCCCTGAAAGAGCAGCAGAAAAATAGTTGCTGTTGAGATATTGGAAAACATGCGCTCACTGCCGCATCCTGGAAAATAAAACACCGTGGACACAGCTTTTCCCGGAGGATTCAATAAAATGGCCTGGTTTCTGTCCGCATGGGGCAGGTGGGTCCGAAGCGTGGTCAGACCCGGCTGGAACACCGGGGCGTGCAGCATTTGCAGCGTTTTTGTTTCCTTTAACGCCGGTATAAAAGAGATGGGTTTTGCAAATTTCACCGCTGTACGCTGGGCAGAACTTCCGCCTGTCAGAAGTCCTGTACGAATGATCGGGTTCAGTACCTGGTTGCGGGTACCCAGATAACCAAGGGTTAACTGGGTGGATACGGGCGTATGCTTGAAATCCATTTTTTTAAGAATTTCACGTTCCTTGATGGAAATGACCCCGGAATCTATATTTACCGGGCACTTGTCAAGGCATTTGTGGCAGATGGTGCAGTGATCGGCTATCTGTTCAAGGTTTTTGAGTACCTTGAATTTTGTGGACTGGATTCGCTGGGTAATGTAAAGCAACGCCTCGATCAAAGCGCCTATAGCCAGGTTTTTATTCCTGGGATGGAAAAACATGTTCCTTGCCGGATAAAACACCGGGCATTGGGGTTTGCATTTACCGCAGCGAACGCAATGGGAAATGTTTGCAGCAAGGTCGGACAGGGAGCCGTGCTTGAGAATCTGGGCCTCAAGTTCCAGGAGATTGAACGACGGGGTGAACATTTTGTTCAGGATATCAGGCTCGGAGAGCTTGCCCGGGTTCATCAACCCGTTCGGGTCCATCTGTTTGCGGTACGCGTCAAATTGGTTCACCTGATCCTCATTCAGGTATTTGAATTTGGTGACGCCGATGCCGTGTTCGCCGGAGACCACACCGTCAAGGGCCATGGCCTTTGCCATGACCTTGTCAGCGGTCATGTGGGCCCGGGCAAGCATGGCCCTGTCATTGGAAAACACCGGGATATTCACATGTACGTTGCCGTCCCCGGCATGCATGTGGGTGGCAATGACAATGAGACGGCTCAGGGTATCATTGTAAATACGTTCCACATTGGAGAGAATCTGGCTGTATCCGCGCAGATGATCCTGGATCTGTCCGTGGAAATTTTTGGTGTGAATAAAGGCTTCCAGGGCGTCCCGGGATGCAATGTCAAGCTTTTTACGGATCCCGTAAGCAATATCCTTGATCCGGCCCACCTTTTTTCCCAGCCACTGGGGATCGGAAAGGGGAATGGCCGTTTCCAGATATGTCAGGATATTTAGAATAATCCGGCCCTGGGTGTATTTTTTCTCTTCAATATTGGTTTGGTCAACAAATCTGACAAAATCGGCCAGGCTGTCAATGGGCAGAACAATATCTTCGTTGAGCTTGAAGGCATTGGTATGGGCGGCAATGGCGCCAAGCCGTTTGCGGTCTTCCCAGTAACGGGCGGCTTCGGCCCGGTCCCGGGCAATGGAAAGCCCGGTCTTGTCATAGGGTTCCAGGATCGTTTCAAGACCACGCATACCCTGGTCAAGGGTGACGGCATCATTGGAAACCATATCAATGAGCAATACGGCTTTAAGCCTGTCTCCCACGGACCGCTTGGTCTTGTATTTGATGGCCTTGATGTACTCCTCGTCAAAATGTTCCAGGGCCATGAGCGCGGGATCGCTGTTGTCAAACCGGGTGCAGACTTGGGTAATCACCTTGCCTGCTTCGGTCATGTCATTGCCGAAAAATTCAATGCAGCAGGTTGCCTTGTGTGCAAACTCAGGATAGAGGATAAATTCGGCCCAGGTGATGATGCCGTCGCATCCTTCTTTCTGCAACCCGGGCAGACCGTTTAAAACCTTATTGGTGACATCCTTGCCCAGGTTCTTTTTACGGATATCCGCCCCGGTCAGCTCAATGGTGTCCAGGAGCTGCCCGGTTTCATCTGTCACCACAAAACTAAGCTTATCCTCGTACCAGATTTTGCGCAGGGGATGGTCCTGGCGCGCTACTGTGAGCAGGCGGCCGTCGGGCATGGCGATCCTGAAAGCAAGGACATTGTCAATGGCGGTACCGTAGAGCACGGCTGTTTTGCCGCCGGCGTTTTCCGCCAGATTGCCGCCAATGGTGCAGGCCCAGGCAGAGGTGGGATCCGTGGCAAAAATATACCCCAGGGCAGCTGCCGCATCCTTGGCATTCTGGGTGATGACACCGGCTTGAAGCGGCATCACGGCATAATCCCTGCCGTCCTTTGTATTGCGGTGTTCAATGGGAAAAATGGTGTTCAGTTTCTCCGTATTGATCATGACGCAGTCCGGTGTCAGGGGCGTGGCCCCGCCGGTCAGCCCGGTGCCCCCGCCCCGGGGAATGATATG
>NZ_JBFXHE010000517.1:0-2729 GCF_050177295.1 Desulfobacter sp. | reverse complement strand
GATCTGCCGGGACTCAGTGGTTTTTTTTATGTTTTCAAAATCAATTAATAAAGGGATGACATGTACATTCTCATACCCCAGGGCGTTTAACTCCTGGGCATTATATTCTGAATCGGCGATGATGCCGTCAAACAGATCCTGCCAGCCGGCTAACTGTTCCCTGCCTTGTTTCGTTGCATTGCTGTGGGCTGTTCCGGTTTCAAAATAATGGGTCGGGGTAATGTTATGGTAAACCATTACCAAGCGGTCAGGTAGATTGATAAACCATACAGGTTCCGCCTGGGCCACAGCATGGTGGATTAACAGAATATTGTTGCGGTTTTCTTGATAGGTGTGCCTTGGGCGGACAAGATTCTTTAATTCCGGATTTATGTTATCGGCGTAAATTTCAGATTCATACCCCAGGGCAGTCAGCATTTTTTTGATGAAAAAAAGGCTGTTGCTTATTCCGTCTGCCTTGGTGATGGCCGATGTATATTGATGAATGGCAAAGGTCATTTTTTTGCCGGCTACTTTGTTCCTGTTACCATATAGTCAGCGGCACCGTAAACCATCGAATTGAAACGCTTTGCCACTTCACTGTCCTCCGGAACGCGCATGGTCTCCTCAAAGGGGTGGACGAGGTGAACCTTTATTTCCTTGAACCCGTGGAACTTAAGAAGGTGGGTGCTCAATTCCTTGGGGACCGGAGTCTTATGGGTGGGGTCTCTGTAAAACATATGGGTGGCCACATGGATATTTTCAGGATTGGGGGTTTCCAATATAACAGATCCGCCATGGGTGAGTACCCGGTAAATTTCATGTATCAGCATATTGAACTTTTCAAAGGGCAGATGCTCGATGACATGAAAGGCTGTGATCAGGTCAAGGCTGCGGTCGGGTTGTTGTTGCAGCCATTTCAGCAAATCGCCTTGCTCGGCGTTTAATCCATGACTGAGACATTGGCTTACCATCGCGCTGTTCATGTCTATTCCGGTGACCTTTGCACAATAAACGGATATGATTTGCAGCCATTCCCCCCTGCCGCAGCCTAAATCTGCAGCCTGCATCGCTTTTTCTTGTGCAAAAAGAGGCTTCACCAAGTCAACCGTGGCTTTGTATCGATGTAGTATTTCATCCCGGCTTCCCCTGTAGGCTTGTTCCAGGGAAATATAATAGGTATCTATTGAGTGTCGGGACATGACATCTATTTTATCGAGTGCGGCAGTATCTTTTGATACCCTTAACTCCTGCCTGACATCAAAAAAGAATTGATCAAGTCTGCGCTGCTGCGCCTGGGCTTCCTGGTTCAGGAAAAAAAAAATATCGGACTTGATCTCTTCTATCTGGCGGTTAAGAGTGGACAGCTCCTTTCTAAGAGCGGCAATATCTTTATTATGGTTGAAAACCAGCCTGTCAAAGGATTGGTTTTGCAACGCGGTTGCCTGGGACAAAGTTTGTATCGCCTTTATCCTGGATAACAGGGCCTGCCACTTTTTCCATATAAGCAGTTTCTTTTTTTTCAGCCAGGGAAGGTGTACGCCTTTGTTATTGAGTTGCGCATGTTCGGGGGAAAGCAGCAGATTCGTAATAATGATTTTTCTGGTAATCCCGGTTTCCAGCTGGTATTGCAAAAATTGTAGTTCTTCGTCACTGGCCTGCCTGCCTAAAATTAATTGATATGCTTGTTTTAAAAAAGCCTGATCCTCATCAAGTTGATTGAGCTCATATGTAAGTTTTTGAATTGTTTTTTTTTTTGTCATTTTTTTATGCTCGGTTCGTTTGTAGGGTGCAAAGTATCAACAATCAATAGCAGGTCTTAAGTCGTTTGAAATACCAGCGTTTTTTAATAAACACTTTTTTCCTAAATTAAGAATCTTGAAAATGTTTAAATTTAGCGAGCCCTTAAAAAGCCCAACTGCCAGCTGATGGCTAAGTAAAAAATTCACCTACAAGGTATGGTGTCTAACCACGGGCGAAGGTATATATAGTAAATCAAGCGTTTGGTCAGGCGTCATAACGTAATGGCGGACACTTTTTACGATGCCATCAAATTTGGTTTTCCATTACACAAATTGTCATATTAATCCAGAACAGCTATAAATTACAAATTATTTTGCTTTTCTGTGGGCATATTGAGACTCATCAATGAAAATAACTTGTGTCGTACTCGACCGAAAACCATAAAGTTTTCCGATAACTTCGTTGGTAGCAACTTTTAATCCTCGAAATACTCAATGTATTCAATCGGTTAAAATCTGCATCCGTCTTGTACTCGACAAAATTTTTAGGTGTTCGTTAAGATATTAACGTGATGTGCAACTTTATGTATCTACAAGGCCGTCAAATTGTAAATTTTTCCGACCGTAAAGACAATTGATAAAGACTGCAACAGTATGAGACAGTATTTTTCGAACCGTCCTGCTTGTCAGATGCCACAAATCCCTTGCACGCACTTTCTCAATATTAAAGCGTTCGCAAAGTTGTCCGATTACTGTTTCGACTTCTCTGCGAACCGATGTCATAATTCGGACGGATTCTGGAGGACGGTCATCTTTCATATTCGAACGAAAAGGTGTCTGCAGATCAATGCCGTACAAAAGCAATTCGTTATGTAGAAAGTCGCTTATATAACCTTTATCCCCAATGACAAGTCCCCGGATGCCGCAAAGCATTTCCCACAAGGCATCCCGTTCCTCGGCGTTGGCAGCGGTCAGGGTGAAGGACGAAATTACACCAGAAAGACTGAT
>NZ_JBFXHE010000516.1:0-2733 GCF_050177295.1 Desulfobacter sp. | reverse complement strand
GGTAACACGCCTTGTGTCATAGTTTGTTTCACCCCGTTGGTGATAGGTTTTTGGTTGCACAAATACTCTATCTGCTTGATCCATCAAGTTCAACGGGGTTTTTTATTTTTTTGACGGCGGATCAGGGAACCATTACCAGCAATTCTAAATTTGGCATTAAACCGTTTCAAATGATGGCCATGGTATAGGAGTAACATTTCCCAAGTCAGGGAATTTTCAGATACCCCACGTCAGGCCTTTCCAACGGCCGCGAACATTTTATCCATGGTGATCCGGTCCCGGCCGAACTGGTTCACGCAGGTCAGGGCAAGGGACCTGGAGTCCGGGGGCAGGGCATATTTTATAAAGGTACTCAAGGTGCCGGCCGGACCCAGATCGATATAGGTGTAGGAATTGCCGGCCTCCAATGCCTGGACTGTATCATAAAAAAGGACAGGGTTCCGAAGAACGTTGTAGATATGGTCGCCGGTTAATGCCTGCAACCGGCCTTTATTGAGTGTGGAAACCACTGGCATTTTAAAGGGGGCCAGGTTCTTGACTGCTTTGCAGTGGGCTTCAAGAGGTGCCACAAGGGGGGAGTGGAATCCGTGGGTGACGGGCAGTATTTGGGTGGTAATACCGTCATTGCGCAGGGCGTGTTCGATTTTTTCCAGTGCGGGCCGGCGGCCTGTTACCACGAAATGGCCGTCGAAATTATGACCGGCCAGCCAGGTACCGGAAAAAAGCTCCGGTCTGTGTTCCATGATGTCTGGATGGTGAAGCACCGCCATCATGCCGGCATGTTCAGTGTCGGATTCCAGGGCTTTGGCCTGGTTTACAATCATGGTTAACCCGTTTTCCAGGCTGGTGGCGCCCGCAATAATGGCGCAGATGCATTCTCCCAGGCTGTAACCCAGCAGTATATCCGGCTGGATGCCCCGCGCCGTGACGCATTTTGTCAGGCTGTATGAAAAGGCAACAATTGCGGGATGTGTGTAAAGGGTGCGCTCAAAGGGGGCGTATTTGTCTTTGCGTTCCCTGTAAATGAGGTCCTCCAGGGATGCGCCGATCTGGGGGGCGACAATTTCGTCGCACCGGCGAAACCAGGTGCGGAAGGTATCATCAGTTTCAAAAAGCTGTTTTCCCATGTGGTAATATTGGGCTCCCTGGCCGGAATACATGAAAACAATGGGGGGTGTCACGGGCGGTTCTCCAAATTTGTAATGTTACCCCCCAATTTTTATGGAACCTTTTTTATGCAATTTTTTGGGGGGGATTTTGTTTGCCGGAGGGCGTTAGCCGAATCTGTTTTCGATCAGCTCAACAGCCCTTCGGACCCCTTGTTCGTTTTTTACGGCTGCGCCGATGGCTTTCGCCGTTTTCATCATGCCGGGACAATTCAATACGGCATTCATTGCACAGGCAAGTTTTTCGGGCGTGACCGACCTTTTGTGGAGCGGTTCTCCAGCCACGCCGATGCGGTGTAATTGTTGGCCCCAATAAATTTGATCAACAGCGTGTTCAACGACCACCGACGGGCATCCGCACCGTAACGAGGTGTGTGAGGTGCCAACCCCGCCATGGTGCACCACAAGTGAACAATGGGGAAAAATCCCGTGATGGGGGATTCTTTTTATTTTATATATGTTGGGGCTGTCCGGGATTTTGGGGAGATGATCCCAGTCCGATTGGATGATGGCCCGCCGCCCGGAGTGTTTCAGGGCGTTTACCATTAAATGGGTGGCCTGTTCAAGGTTATACTGGGTTAAACTGCCAAAGGTCATGTAGACCGGCGGGTCGCCCGCGTTCAGAAAGGCTTGCAATTCATCCGGCACATCGACCTTTTCAGCGGAACACGGCACATCGAAAAATCCGCAAATCTGGATATTGTCCTGCCAGTCCGGCTGTTTTTCGCAGATTGAGGGACTGGCGGCAATCAATGTCAAGTCTTTTGACATGTATGCCTGTTCCTGGAAACTTTTGATGGAGGGCAGTCTCTCTTTGGCACGGATGGTGTTGGCCGACGGATAGCATTTTTTGCCGGTCACGTAATCTTCGTACCGCCACAGCAGGGTATTGATTAGTTTACCGAAGTTTGGCCGGCCAATGGGCGGCGCATATGCCGTGCGGGTGACAATGGGGCATAATACAAGGACCACCCTTGGACGGTTGTATTTTTCAGCCGCCGTCAAAAGGGTGTGGGTAACCGCGTGGCTGATGACCAGGTCATTCTCCCGGCCCAACGCCAGGGAAGCCGCATACATCTCATCCACCACCGGCTCGAAAAATGTTTTTAACACCAGGATTTTCTGTTTCAGGTTGCTTCTGGGCTTGATCATTTCCGTAAGATCTTGGGCCGTATAGTTGATGACTTTATTGACGTTCACCGATTTGAAGTTCATGGCACAGGCCAGGGATGAATACTCTTTATTATCCACGCTGGTGAAGGCAACGGTCACATCGTGGCCGGCAGTACTCAAACCGCCGGCCAGGGCCATGAAAGGCCGGATGTCCCCGTCACTTCCCCATGTCTGCAGTCCTATTTTCATACGCGTAACAGTCTCCGGTTTGTTTGAAAGAATCTGAACCTTAGGGGCGCTGTTACTGTTTTTTAAGGACGAAAATAGATATGCCGTTGTGCCATTCACTGGATTGGCATGATTCTGCGGGATCGGGGTGGCAATTGTCCGTGGTGGTCAGGATCTCTTTTTGCCACACAATGTTAAGCTTGTTCTCCTTGATTGCGTTCAGGGT
>NZ_JBFXHE010000515.1:0-2736 GCF_050177295.1 Desulfobacter sp. | reverse complement strand
ACATGTATCCGGTCTCCTTTGACATATTAATTCTCCATTAATAAATCGGGTCATTTTTTCCTTTTTGTTATGCCTGGTTACCGGAAACGGCAAATCCGCTGGTTCCCAGGCCCGTGGCCGATGAGGTGCCGGCAATTCTGGCCAGGTACGCGTCCCCCAGATTTTTAATATGGCCGCCAATATTGTCAAAATAGTTGAGGTGAATCTGCTCTTCGTCAATAATAGTTTCAAAGATTTTCATGGTAATGCTGTCACCGTTTTGCCGGCAGACCTCCAGATACCCGTTGTATACGTCAATGGTGTTATCTTCCAGGGTGGAATCAAAAGGAAAAATTTGGTTGACGTTTTGGCCTTTACTGACCTTGTCGGCCAGATCGGAGGTCGGCTCTCCGCCAAGCTCTTTGATCCGTTCGGCAAACATCTCTGCATGCCGCATCTCGTCAATGGCGATCAGCTTAACCTTTCCGGCCAGTTCCCCGAAATCCATATCGTCAAGGTTGTAATGCTGGTTCATGTACTGGCTGATGGCATGCAGTTCCATGGCTCTTGCCTGGTTCAATACCTTGATCACATTATTTTTTTTCTCTTCTTTGCTTGAATTTGCCATTGTGTTTTCCTTTGCTGTTTTTTTTGATCGTTTCCGTTTATATATATGCCTGAACCACGTTTTCCAATCTGTCCGGATCGTAACACCTGTCAATGAGCGGGCCTTTTTCAAGCCCCTTAATCCGGGAGATAAACTTTTTTTTCTCCTTGGCATACAAAATGCCTACAGGTATCCAGTCTATGAAACATCCGCGACTTTTTCAAACCCTTTTTCAGCGGCATCCAGGTTTTTTCCAGCAGATCCTTTTTAAGACCGCTAAAATGGTCCTTGATTGTGGAGTGGACCGCTTCCAGCCCGGCACCAAGTACCCGAAGCCCGGCTGCCCCGCCGATCAATATGGTAATGTCCATTGGTCATTTCTCCTTGTTATGCGTCTTTTATTAATTTCCAGATGGTATTCAGACGGCTGGCCGGTATGCAGATATTCACTTTCCATCGTTTTTTTGACAACTTCGTATGGCAGAGATCAGCTGATCCGGAGCGTCGCTTTTGGCTAAATATGCCTTTGCACCGGCCCTGCGCATGGCCTGCGCAAGGTCCGGGTCCGTGTGCATGGAAAAACCGATTACACAAATATCCGGCTGGCGGGCCAGAATCTGTTCAGTCACCTGGGTGCCATGCATCTCACCTAAATCCATATCCATGATGATGACATCCGGGGCAAGGGCCCGTGCCAGCGTTATTCCATCTTCGGCTTCTCCCAGGAGCGAAAAATCAGGTTCCAGCTGCAAAATCACCTTTAATCCCTCCCTCAGAGCCTGGTGGTCGTCAACAATTAAAATTTTGATAGCTTTTTTTTTGTCACGGACGCCTCTTTTTTTATTTTAATTGCACGGAATTTAACATTGGAAAGAATTATCGGACAATGAGGGGAACCCCGCATTTCAGCAGGCGGATGTATGTATTTTTTAGTGATAGGAAGATGTTTTTTGTGCTCCAGAGGTGACCCTTGAGACGTTTCACTGCTTTTCTGCAATCAAACCGGCTCTAATCGTGCGTATCAGATTTGCAAGCATCAGCAAAATCAGTGCCCAGAACACCACCCAGGCAGCGGTGTCAAATTGCGACCCGCCTGCAATCGCTGCATACACATAGGGCAGCAGGGTATTAATCAGAACAATAATCCCCCAGCCCAGCACCTTGGGCCATGCCATGACCTGGCCGGTCAGGGAGTTAATCAGGCGGGAAGAGCCCACAATAAACCCGGGCACGGTGATCATGTCAAAAAATAGAAATACCAGGGGATCAATTCCCCGGCTTTCCAGAAGGCCTTTGAATACGATATACTTTATGATATCGTAGCACCACAGAAAGCACATGCCCCCCAATTCATGGGCCCTTCTTATGTTTATGATCAATTAGATATTTTCCTTGACCACATGAAAGGATATTTCAGATGCGGTGACAGAGCTTCGGCCCGAATGAAGAAAGGAGACAATCCAGACGCCCTGGAAAAAAAGAATCATGCCCGGATGCCACAGGGCTTTAAATCCGTTATCCAGGGAAACGGTCACCCCGGGATCAGGGAAAAAGGCCAGTAGCGTCATGGTATAAGCAATGGCTGCCAGGGCCATGATTTGGTACATGGAAAATTTGCGCTGGCCCCTGAAATCCGCCCGGAAAAATTCAGACACCACCCGCCAGACCTGGGTTACCACCAGAGTTTCCACAAGGGCGGTTCCGGCAAAGCCCCGGAGAAACAGCAAGGTGCCGGCAAGGCCGGATATCGCATAAATCACGGCGGTAATACTCTGGATGGGGATCATTTTTTCACCGGCCATACCCGAGGCATAGGCCACTTTTTTGGTATCCCCGGTAAAGACCACATTAAAATTTTCAAACAGTTTGCGGGTGCGGCTGGAACACTGGCTCAAGGGCTTGCCATAGCAGCATCCAAAGCTTAGGCAGGCAAGACGTCCCAAAGACTCTCCAAACGTATATCCAATGCTTAAACAGGCCATCATCACAGCAACGGGAACATGAAAATTAAAGGTTGTGCCCAGGGTAGCATTCACCAGCATAATGATCCAGGGTGCGGTCACCACACCGGCAAACACAGCCCCGCCAATGGTCAGGGTGGCGTTTTTTTTTTCAACAATCCGGGCTACAATTTTAGACGCCGGAATGGG
>NZ_JBFXHE010000514.1:0-2767 GCF_050177295.1 Desulfobacter sp. | reverse complement strand
TTTGGCGGAATTGGCATAGGTGGTGGCTGAAAACAGAAAATAATCAGAGGCACCCGGCACATCCGTTATCAGATGAGCCACAAGTCCGCCTGTGCAGGATTCAGCCACACTGAGTGTCTGCCCACGCTTTGTCAGAAGCCGTCCCACTTCCTGGGCCAGGGTCAGTCCCTGGTCTGAGATGACTTTTGGCCCAAGCTTTTCCATCACCCATAGTTTAGCCTGATTCATCTCTCTGGCACCGCCCAGGCCCTCTTCGGAATCGGAAACCACCTCTTTGAGCCTGGAAAGCTTCACCTCAATCATGGGAAATCTGATCCTGAAACCCAGATGAATTCCGGGAAACTGCAAAGTGAAACCTGAAAGGGCCTGCCCGGCCCTGGATTCCGGCATGCCAAACACCATCAGGCGTATGACTTGAATTTCACCGGCATGCCCGGTCATGTCATTCAATTTGGGTCTGACCTTTAAATCAAACATCCGCTCCATTTCCCTGGACACGCCAGGCATACAGAAAAACCGGCACTTGTTGATGGTCATGGAAAAACCCGGAGCGGTTCCGTGAAGATTTTCCATAAACTTTGCGCCTTGGGGCAGCATGGCCTGTTTTTCATTGGCAGGTGTGAGATCAAACCCGCGTTTATCAAAATACTTTTTCATGGCGTTCAAGGCTGCGGTATCCAGCTCAATTTTCACCCCGGCTGCTTTGGCCAAGGCCGCGGCCGTTAAGTCATCAGGAGTCGGTCCAAGGCCGCCTGTCATCACACAAACATCTACGGCAGACGCGATGTTTTCAATCTCCCTGACAAGGGCTGTCATATCATCGGGCACCGCACTTGTCTTTATAACGGTTACACCTGAACTTTTAAGGCGCCGACATAAAAATGCGCTGTTGGTGTCCACAATATCGCCAAGCAGCACCTCATTGCCGGTGGATAAAACATGGGCATTAATCATGACAATTCCCTTTAAAATTATTCTCTATGGTTAAAAAACATGGCATGGTTGGATGAAAAAAAGGCTGGATTTTTCCTGAACCTGGACCCAACACCCAGCTGTTTTTTAAACGCTTTATTAATAAACCATTTCACATTACGGCGGGTCCAGCCCCGGGGGTGTTCAAAATTAAGATATAAAGAGAGGTCTCCGTGGAAAAATTCCTGGGTGACAAGTCCCTGGGCATCTTCACTGAACTTAGGCAGATTAAACACAGACAGATTCAAATAGTCAATATCGGATTTATGGGCCTTGATATAATCCAGGGTGCGGTGGGCTGCGGCCTCATCTTCGTAATGGGTGCCGAAAAGCAGGTAAACAAACGTAAGAATACCTGCGGCTTTAAGATTGGCAAGGGTGGCTGACACTAGTTTAAGATCCGTGCCCTTTCTCATATTGTCCAATACCCTCTGGTCCCCGGATTCAAGCCCGAGTTTAAGCATCTCACATCCGCTTTGCTTAAGGGCCAGACAAAACTTAGGATCTGCAAAATCCTTTTCAAACCGGACAAACCCGTACCACTTAAAAGCGCATGTCTGTCTGGAAAGTGCCCGCAGAAACGCAGGCGTCACGGCATTGTCGATGAAGTGCACAACATCCGGGTCGTGGTTTTCGGCCATTAAGCCAAGATCCCCAAGCACCTGATCGGATCGCAGGGTTGAGTAGGGACGCGTTTCAGCTTTTTCAGGACAGAATCGGCATTTGCTCCAGTAACACCCGATGGAGGCCCGGAAAGGCAGAATTTTTGCAGGTGCAATATAATCATGGTTGTCAGCGAACCCGTAATCCGGCACATAATGTTTTTTCTCAATACCGGGCTTTCCAAGCAGCGCAAGCAAAGGAGATTCCCCCTCCCCTTTAACCAGGTGATCAATCAAACTTGAAAAAGGGTTATTAAAATCAGGACGGCTCATCCAGGAAGAGATCAATCCCCCGCCCATGACAAGTATTTTACCCGGGAAGTTATCCCTGATCCATCCGGCCAGGGCAAAACTGACCAGGGCTTGATTGAGATAGCAAAGGGAAATGCCGATCCAGGGATGATCCCAGGCGTCTATCACGGGGCGAAGTTTTTCTTCAAAATAGAAATAAAAAGGATTTTCCTGATATAATGCCGCACTGTCAAGCAGGGCTTTTGAATCCACCGAAGAAAGCTGATTGTCCGAGTAGTCACTTAAGCTGATCCTGAATCTTGATCGGTCTACGGATACGGCCACCAGCCGGTTCAGGTCATAGACCCGCTGGTGGTAGCGGTCGAAATTGGTGTACAGATCAGGACTGCCCAGGTCATTTAAAATGGCTGTCCGGTTTTTCAAAGACCGTCGGGTCCAGGAATCGGTTGCCTTGTCTTTGCCCACGGAATTGATCAGCCATAAAAGGCCGTCGACATTGGCGTCAACACATTTGCAGTCAATACCGTTTTCCTTTAATGCCGATGACAGAAGCGCAATGCCGGCCGGCGGTTCACAGGGTTTTGCCACAGGGGGGAAAAGTAAAAGCATTGAAATCAGTCCTGTGTTACTGTCATAAATAAGATACTTCCAACTTCAAACCATGAAGAATATGACGATTGATTTTCCGGTATACATTTATTCTTCATGCGCTTCATATCCTTCATGGTAAATAACGAATATTGATTTATGACCGTTATAGTTTTCCAGATAAATAATTTGCTAACATAAGTCCTTGAAAAATCAGGCAGCTTTTAATTCTTCACAATGCCCAAAAAGTCCAAGAATCTCCTTTTGTCGATGAGCAAAATGTGAAAGAGCCT
>NZ_JBFXHE010000513.1:0-2796 GCF_050177295.1 Desulfobacter sp. | reverse complement strand
CTTTGGTCAAATTGACTTTAATAACCACAAACTGGAAAAGGCCAACCGGGATCAGGGCGGCACCACCATTGTTCTGCCCACGTATAAAAAAGAAACCTTTGGCTATGATCTAGAGCTGATGCTCAAGTCCCGCCTGACATTTGCCCAGGCATTCAATTCCGGCAAATTCAACGTCATGGCTAAACAGCGACTTAAAATAGCCAGGGATGAAATCTGGAATATCCTGGATGAATCCGGCCTGATCATTGAGGCCCAGGAACCGCAGGAATGAAAAACAAAATCCAGGCAGAAATAGCCAAAAGGCACAACATGACAGTCTGTGACAATGATCCGGTCTGGATCGTAGCAACTGTCTGTGAACTTATGGCCGAAGAATATTCACAAAAACTTTCTGACCAGCAAGATCTTCTTGCAGAAGAATTCAAAGAAAAAATCAAGGAGGTGAACAAAAAAACAAATACGCTGAATATAGTGATTGCCGTGCTTTTCGGCATCATTATCGGTCTGTCAATTCAATTGATTATTTGAAGAGGAGTTTTAGAAATGAAGAAATATTTACCGTTACTTGTACCCACCTTTATTTTTTTTGGCGTTATCACCTTTGTTGATCCTGCTTTTGCATCAACAATTTCGGAATTTGAAACACCGGCAGAAACCTTGATGGAAACTTTACGCGGGCCGTGGGCCAAATCCGTTGCAATACTGATGATCCTGGCGGCTGCTTTTGTGATGTGGTTTAAGAAAGATGACTTGGACGGCATGACAAAGGGGTTCCTGGTGGTGGTCTGTATCATATCTGTGCTGGCCCTGGCAGAACCGATCATTGATACGCTGTTCACATTCGGCACCGGAGCATTAATATAATGCGAAGGATAGCCATACATCGTTCATTACATCGTGCAGACCTGATCATGGGCATAGAGCGGGATCTGCTTTTCCCCATTGGTATCGCCGCCGGCGTGCTGATTGTATCCAGCGGCAACCGCCCCTGGCAGATACTGATCGGTCTGATAATTCTGTCGGGTGGATTTGCCCTTGCCAGGAAAGCAAATAAAAAAGAGCCGATCCTTTCAAAGGTTTTCCGGCAGCATTTACGGCACAAAAAGTTTTACCCGGCCAAAGACAGCCCAGAGTTGCCCCATAAATCTATCCATTACGATGCCATGAGCAGAAAAGAAAAGGGCCTGCAAAGTCTTTTGCAGTATGCGGTGATGGCAGATAATGGGATTATCCTTTGTAAAAACGGTTCGTTCCTGGTGGGCTATGAAATAACTACCAGGGACACGGCCAGTTCAACCGATACAGAGCTTGAAAACTTTTCAAGGTCTATATCCGCATCTTTAAAAAATTTAGGCGATGGTTTCACCCTGCACTTTGACTGTATCCGGAGCCCGGAAGATTATTATCCTGATAAAGATGAAAATCATTTCCCTGACAAGATCACCAGAGCCATTGATGATGAAAGGCGGATATATTTTAAAAAGGGTAAGCATTTTCGCACAACCCATTATCTTTTTATCACCTGGAAGCCGGATATATCAGCCCAGAAAATGGATTCCTTTTTATATACGGAAGAAAAGGACGACCGCCAGAGAAAAAAAGGGGATGATGCCGGTGTTAAGGCGTTAAAAACCTTTCAAAACAACCTGGTCGAAATTGAGGATCGGCTCTCGTTGTCTTTTCAGCTCCGAAAACTCAAGGATATACCCCTCCAAAATGGCATATATTCAGAACTTTTGGAAATTATCAACTTTATTATCACGGGGGAACGCCACAAAATAAAATTGCCGGAAATCCCTATGTATCTTGATTATCTTTTATCCTCTCAAGATGTCACAGGCGGTATAGTCCCGAAAATCGCGGATAAATATATAAGCGTCGTTGCCATTGACGGTTTCCCAGCAGAATCTTACCCAATGATGCTGTCCGGATTAGATAGTTTATCCATACCGTACCGGTTTAACACCCGTTATATCTGTATGGATCAATGGACAGCCTTGCAGCAGATAGAAAATTACAGGAAGGGCTGGTCTCAAAAAATCATTGGTTTTTTTGACAAGCTTTTCAATAACGCCAAGGCAAAACCAAACAAAGATGCCGCCTTGATGGCCGAAGATGCGGAGGAAGCATATTTAATTAATCAATCCGGATTTGTCGGGTTCGGTTATTTTTCCGGCAACATCATTCTGCTGAATGAAGATAAAGCGTTGTTGCAGATGCAAACCAGGGATATCCGGAAAGTGGTTTTATCCCAAGGCTTTGCAGCCAGGATAGAAACCCTTAACGCCCTGGAAGGCTGGCTTGGAACTCACCCGGCAAACAATTATTCTAACCTGCGCCGCATCATTTTGCACAGTCTGAATCTTGCTGACATCTTACCATTGTCAACAATATATGCCGGATCGGCTAAAGCCCCCTGCCCTTTTTATCCGCCAGGCTCTCCGCCGCTTATGTATGCCGCTACAGACGGCGCAACCCCTTTCCGGCTGAACCTGCATATAGGAGATTTAGGCCACACCTTGATTTTTGGCCCTACGGGTGCGGGTAAATCCGTTTTGCTGGCCATGATAGCCGCTCAATTCCGGCGTTATAAGGATGCGTGTATTTTTGCATTTGATAAGGGATTGTCAATGTTTCCCCTGGTCTCTGCCGCAGGCGGCACCCATTATCACATTGCCGGCGATGACAGCCCGCTTGCTTTTTGCCCTTTAAAATATGTTGATACAGATGCAGAGCAGGCATGGGCTGAAGATTGGATAACTACCCTGGCTACCCTGCAAAAAGTTGATATCAAAC
>NZ_JBFXHE010000512.1:0-2797 GCF_050177295.1 Desulfobacter sp. | reverse complement strand
GGAAGATATTATTGAAACCGTTCTGGGGCTTGAAATCATAGACGAGAAAGATACCATCACCGACATGCGCAAATATGCCAGAGAGCGTTGGGAAACCCGGCAGGCCAAGTATAACCTACTGGACCGTTTGGACTCTGGCAAAGATTGACCCGGGCGATGGCTCAGATCTGCCACCCCCCCCCAGAACTTTGTACAGATTGACCAGGTTGCTGAGCCAGGCCAGGCAGATGGTTATGGTACCCTGTTCCGAAGGAAAAAGGGTCGGCTGGGAATCCAGGATCGAAAGGAAATTATTCACGCCTGAAATTGATCTGGGGCAAAGGAATTGTACATCCATGACATTTAAACCATCCATAGCATTTAGGGCCAAGGCCAAAGCCGGGGAGGCAATGGTTGAGGCTTTTTTAAAAAAAAACGGAAAGCAGCTGGGTGTGAATCTTCATACCCATCAAGGACCGCCACTTATTTCGTGGGCCAAAATAGGATCGGACAAAAAAGAGACGTTGGTTCTGATTCATGGGTTTGGAGACAGAAAAGAAAGTTTTTATTTTATTTCAGAAGTTTTAAAAGAAAAGCTAAATCTCATCATCCCGGATTTGCCTGGATTTGGAAATTCCGGTATGGACCCGCAACTTGTTTATAGTCTGGATAATTATACGGATTGGTTCGGGCGGTTTATTGAACAAACCGGACTGGACTCTTTCCATCTTGCCGGTTGTTCCATGGGGGGTGCCATTGCCGTAAAGCTTGCGGCCCAATTCCCTTCCAAAGTCAAATCCTTGTCTTTGGTGGACCCGGCCGGTTTTTACCTGCCCGGCAAACACTCTGTTTACGATGAGGCGCTGGCCGGATCCAATATCTTTCATATAAATTCTCCCGGGGATTTCGAAACCTTACAATCTAGAATTTTTAGAAAAAGCCCACCGCTTCCTGCTTGTGTCAGGGAGTATATGATTTTGAAGGCCATAGGGGACCGGCAGTGGTTTGCCAAAATATTTGATGAACTGATGGATATGGAGTCAATAAAGTCCGGCAAAATATCCCTGGAACAGGCCTCGTTAAACCATCTTTGCAAAGATATGACCATGCCTGTCATGCTGTTTTGGGGGCGCCATGATTCTCTTTTGCCGTGGGAAACAGCGCCGTTTGTAAATGAGTTGTTTCCCCGTTCACAGGTTCATATCTTTGATGAATATGGCCACGCACCCCATTTGGAAGGCCCCCGGAAACTGGCCGAGCGGATGCTGGATTTCATCAGGGATGAAAAAAGATGACCCCCCCACCTGACACCCGCCCCATACAATATCCTCTCCGCCCCGCCCTTGCCGTGGGCGCGGTTGTATTCAAAGACAACAGGGTGTTGCTGGTCAAACGGGGTAACCCTCCGGCCAGAGGCGTCTGGGCAATACCCGGCGGCAGTGTGGAATTGGGAGAAACCCTTCAAAAAGCGGCTGAAAGGGAAGTTTTAGAGGAAACCGGCATTGTCATCAAGGCCGGGGAACCCGTATTGTCATTTGAATCCATTCACAGGGATGACAATGATCGGGTCAGGTTTCATTATTATATTGTGGATCTTGCAGCCACTTATATCAGTGGAGAGCCCTCTCCCGGAGATGATGCCCTGGATGCCGGGTGGATCTCCGGAGAAGCGCTTGGTCGTCTTAACGTCAATCCCATCACCCTTAAACTTCTTCGCCAAACCTTTAACTTCGGATAACCGCCATGGGCTGACCTGGTCTATTACCCCCCCAGGCTCAACCCATAACAAAACATGAACGTCTTATCGTTCCCAAAGGGAGAGCAGTTCGGGTAAAAATTTACCCCCGGGTCCGTCAAGGACAATTCCCCGATCATGCCGGGCGGCAAACTGCCTGAAGGGATTATCGCTGGGGTTGATGTCCACAATGACCGCTTCAGGATTTCGGGCCACCATCATGCCGATCTGCATGGGAAGGTTTGTGGCGCCTGCTGTGCCCACCACCAGGAGAAGATCTGTGGATGTGGCCCATCCCATGGCGGATTCGGCCTTGTACCAGGTTTCGTTGTAACATTCATCAAACCACAGGATATGGGGCCGGGCAAGGCTGCCGCACCTGGCGCAGGTCAGCAGTTTTTTTTCTTCCTCAGTAACCGGCTGGTCTTTTTTCTTCTCTGCGATGCCCTCTGGGAATTCAAAAAGCCTTGGGGTGCATTCTCCTGCACATCGTGTATAATTAATGTTCCCGTGGATCTGAAAGGTTCGTTCAAGGCTGTTGCCGGCCCGTAAATGAAGACCGTCCACATTCTGGGTGATCAGACAGAACCTGTCTTTGAAAAGTTCTTCCATCCGGGCAATGGCGTGATGGCCTGAATTGGGTTCTGCATTTTTACACACGGTATGCCGGTAAAGGTACCAGGCCCAGACGTCCCAAGGGTTTTGGGTAAACATGCTGTGGGTGGCCATCTGTTCGGGCCGGTACTCTCTGGACCCCACAGTCCAGTACCCTTCAGGCCCCCGGAATGTCGGGATGCCGCTTTCAGCTGAAATTCCGGCCCCGGTTAAAACGGTGATCCGTTTGTTGTTATCCTTAAACGGCTCAAGCAGCTTGGCTGTGTCCATCTTCCTGCCTCCTTGTTTGTGTCAATTGATAAGTGTGATGCAAATACCTTTCTATTCATCAATAAAATCTGATCAATAAAATCTGATCAGGTCTCGGATTGTAGATCATCCCGGATTTTCATTAATAGCTTACCCGTGACATTGGAGCCGATACCCCAGAAACTGTCCGCTGCCGAATGATCATATAGTGTTCCTTTA
>NZ_JBFXHE010000511.1:0-2814 GCF_050177295.1 Desulfobacter sp. | reverse complement strand
TTCTCGATACGAAACCGCAAAACCAGAGGGAACCCGGGAATGCCGCCGGGCGATCCCCGGCCACAATATAAATGCAGCTGCTGGCAGAATGCTATCCGTCTGAAAGACGGAGGTTTTAACCTTTTTCAGAAACAATAAAACAACAGCAATGGAGGGGGAGACACCCCCTCCATTGTTCCATTAACCGAGAATACAAAAAGAAGAATGCCATGAGCAAAAAAATACTTTTAATTTCGGCAAGCCCGAGAAAAGGCGGGAACTCGGATCTGCTCTGTGATGAATTCATGCGGGGGGCTGCAAAAGCGGGGCATCAGTCAGAAAAAATCCGGTTGTCGGAACAGCATATCGACTACTGCACCGGCTGCTGCGCCTGTATCGGCAACCAGGGAAGCTGCGTTCAGCAGGATGATATGAACGACATTTTCAAAAAAATCTTGGCCGCAGATGTCCTGGTCCTGTCCACCCCGGTCTATTTTCACGCGATGAACGCCCAGATGAAGACCTTTATCGACAGGACCTGCCCCATTTACTCGATAATCCGGGACAAAGAAGTTTATTATATCGTTGCTGCCGCAGGCGGTCAGACGCCCGTAGACAGGGCCGTCAAGAGTTTGCAGATTTATACCGACTGCTTGAGCGGCACCAAAGAAAAAGGTGTCATCTCAGTCACAGGCATCTGGGACCCAGGCCTTGTCAAGGGCACCCGAGCCGTTGATCAGGCGTACACCATGGGAAAAAATGCATAACCCGACAAAATGTTTTTTGTGCTCCGATTTCGGAAAAACAACCGAAAACGGCGTGGAGAAACAGACGGTCTTTTGGGGGGACGCCCGGAAAGCCTTTAAAGGATCCCAGGAATTATTTACCGGAGACGTTCAGTTATCCTTACTGTTCCCACCCAATAAAACGGCGCAATATTCAGGCGCCCACGGCACATTCCAGCCCGGGGCAAGGACAGCGTGGCACATTCACCCTGCAGGACAATACATGATTGTAACCTCGGGTGTCGGCCGCACAGGAACCCGGGATGGTAAAATTTTAGAAATCAAGGCGGGCGACGTAATCTGGTGTCCGCCCGACACCGAACACTGGCACGGTGCCTCTCCGGACGCACCCATGGCACTACTGCTTATTACCGGTGTATTTGAGTACAAAAACGTCGTTTATAAAGAAAAGGTTACCGACAAACAATATCTTGGAAAATAAGGAGTGGATTATGAAAACCGCTATTTTGACAGTATTGGTTATGTTGACAGCATTGGTCTGCGGGTCCGCATTTGGTTCGCAAGGGGATAACACACAAAACAATGACCGATTGACCCTCGAACAGCAGCGCATCGTTCCCATTGCGGCATTTACCGCGGACGGGGATATCGACAGGCTGATACCTGCCCTGAGCAAGGGGCTGGATGACGGCCTGAGTATCAATGAGATTAAGGAAGTCATGGTACACCTGTACGCCTATACGGGATTTCCCCGGAGTCTGAACGCCCTTTCCGCCCTGATGAAGGTGGTGGACCAACGCAAAGCCAAAGGCATTGATGATATCCAGGGCAAAGAGGCAAGCCCTGTTCCGCCCGATTTTGATAGGGAGGCATACGGGGCAAAGGTACGGGCAATGCTTGCCGGACGAAAGACCGACATCTCCGGTGCCCCATGGCAGCAGTTCTCCCCCGCCATTGACACCTTCCTCAAAGCGCATCTGTTTGCAGATATCTTTGTCCGGGATGTCATCAGTTACCAGGACAGGGAGCTTGCCACCATTGCCGCCCTTGCCAATATGACCGGCACCCGGGGCCAACTGGGTTTTCATCTCAAGGCGGCCATGAACACCGGCTTGAGCAAAGCTCAGATAGAGGATTTTGTCTCTGTTTTGGAAACCACCGTTGGAACGGCAGAAGCTGAAAGTGCCGGGAAAATTCTTGCTTCGGTGCTGAATTAGAACATGGGAACACGACCATTGATTTTATTGGTATATATTCCGGTCATTGCGGTCTGCCTGGGACTGGCAGCATGTGCAGTTTTCAACCAGGACAGGTTCGGCAAACTTCCCAAAGGAGACTGCCTTGGCCAAATTCAAAAATCGCCCAATTACAGGGATGAAAAATTCCGGAACCTGGTTCCAACACCAAAGTTCTCAACAGATGACGGCATGATGTCCGTGATATGGAGCGGAATATTTGACAAGGCTGAACGGCTGACGCCCGACAGTCCCATACCAACGGAAAAAACAGACTTAAAGGCATTATCGGCACGATCTTTCCATGAAGATACGGTGATATGGATGGGGCACTCCTCCTGGTATATCCAGTTGGGCGGCAAACAAATTTTAATCGACCCGGTCTTCAGCAAATCGGCAGCGCCGTTCTCCTTTTTAAATAAGGCATTTGCCGGCACCAACATCTACACCGCCGAAGATATGCCCCGGATCGACTGCATGCTGATTTCCCATGATCACTGGGACCACCTGGATTATCCCACCATCATGGCCCTTAAATCAAAAGTCAAACAGGTGATCTGTCCGCTGGGCATCGGGGCCTATTTCGAAAACTGGGGGTATCCCACAGAGGATATCTGTGAAGGAGACTGGTACGACAAGATCTCCCTGGGAGAAGACGTTGTTGTACATGTGCTGCCGGCGAGGCATTATTCGGGCAGGCTGTTTAAAGAGAACAAAACACTCTGGGCAGGATTCGCCCTTGAAACCCCTGAACATAAGATTTTTTTCAGCGGAGACAGTGGATACGGATCACATTTTTCACAGATCGGGAAAGCATTTAACGGGTTTGACCTGGTGATGCTGGATTGCGGCCA
>NZ_JBFXHE010000510.1:0-2819 GCF_050177295.1 Desulfobacter sp. | reverse complement strand
CCCTCTTGCAGGGTGTATGCTAAATCAAAAAATATCAAGCCGGTATTAAATGGCCTAGGTATTTCCATCATTTCGACTTCTAAGGGGTTGATGACCGACAAGCAGGCAAAAGAAGCAAAGGTCGGCGGTGAAATTCTTTGTAACGTTTGGTAAGACAGGAGCTATAAGATGTCCAGAATAGGAAAAAAGCCGGTTCAGCTTCCAGATAAGGTTCAAATCACCCTTGATGGCGATACCATCAATGTCAAAGGGCCTAAAGGCAGTCTTGACCGCAAGCTGCATCCGGCAGTCAATATTGAAATTGACAACCAGGTGTTGAGTGTATCCACAGACACTGCTGATAAAGAGAAAGTGGCACTGCAGGGACTTTTCAGGTCTCTTATTTTTAATATGGTGCATGGTGTCACACAAGGTTTTGAGAAAAAACTGGTACTTTCCGGCATTGGTTACCGGGCTGAGACCAAAGGAAAGAATCTGGTGCTTTCTGTCGGGTATTCAAACCCTGTGGATTTTGCCCTTCCTGATGGTGTCGCTGCAGCGGTTGACAAAAACGTCGAAGTTACCCTTACCTGTATCGATAAAGAGCTTTTGGGGCAGGCTGCAGCAAACATCAGAGCAATTAGGCCTCCCGAGCCTTATAAAGGCAAAGGCATTATGTATGCTGACGAAAGAATTATCAGAAAAGCAGGTAAGACTGCTGGTAAAGATTAAAAGGTGGGGAATATAGATTATGGCAAATACATCACCAAGGCTGGTCGCACGGCTTAAAAGAAAAAAACGGATCAGAAAAAATATATTTGGTAATCAGGAACGTCCCCGACTGAGCGTTTTCAGAACAGCCAAACATATTTACGCCCAGATAATAGACGACACCAAAGGTGTTACGCTGGTCGCAGCGTCAACCCTTGACAAAGAATACAAAGAGACACCCGTTGAGGGGAAAAAACAGGATGTTGCAAAGACCGTGGGCAACCTTATCGGCAAAAGGGCAATGGAAAAAGGAATTAAAAAGGTCGTTTTTGACCGGAATGGGTTCCTTTTTCATGGACGCGTAAAAGCACTTTCAGACGGGGCCCGGGAAGCCGGTCTTGAATTCTAATTAAGGAGGAACACCCTTGGCAAGACAACAACAGCAGATGGAAGATATAGGTCTGATAGATAAAGTCGTCAGAATTAACCGTGTTGCGAAGGTCGTTAAAGGTGGCCGGAACTTTACTTTTACTGCCCTGGTTGTGGTAGGTGATGGTGAAGGCAGCGTGGGGTATGGACTGGGAAAGGCCCAGGAAGTTCCAGAAGCCATTAGAAAGGGAATGGATAAAGCCAAACGAAATATGAAAAAAGTCGCTATCCTGAATGGCACGGTTCCCTTTGAAGTTTTGGGCCACGCCGGATCAGGCCGAGTCCTTCTTAAGCCTGCTTCCCCCGGTACAGGACTCATTGCCGGCGGCGGTATCCGTGCGGTCCTTGAAGCAGCCGGTGTAACCGATATTTTGACCAAATGTATTGGCTCCCACAACACCCAGAATATTGTAAGGGCCACCATGGCCGGCCTTCAGTCCCTGTGTACCAAGGAGGAAGTGGCCAGAAGACGCGGGCTCAAACCCGAAGAAATATAAAGAGGCGGACAATGGCTGATAAAATCAGAATTACGCAGATAAGAAGCACCATCGGGCGTCCTGCAAAGCATGGACGGATTATTCGCTCCCTTGGCATTAAACGGATGCATCACACTGTGGAGCACGATAATACCCCTGTGATCAGGGGGCAGGTGGAAAAGGTTTCACACCTTGTGAAAGTAGAGGAGGTTTAGGATGCAGTTACATGATCTGGCCCCAGCTCCCGGAAGCAGAAAAAATAGAAAAAGAATTGGGCGTGGTCCTGGTTCCGGTATGGGAAAAACATCCACAAAAGGGCATAAGGGCCTTAAGGCACGTTCCGGTGGATCTGTCCGTCCCGGTTTTGAAGGTGGACAGATGCCCATTTACAGGCGGCTGCCCAAACGCGGGTTTAAAAACTATATGTTTAAAACCCATAATGCAGTGCTGAATGTTCAGGACCTTGACCGGTTTGATGACGGTACTCAAATCACAGAGGCCGTTCTTCGGGAAGCCGGTCTTGTGAAAGGTTCTGTGGACGGTGTTAAACTTCTTGGAAATGGTGAGGTCACCAAGAAGTTTGTGCTGAAAAATATTTTGGTTTCCCAGAGTGCGAAAGAAAAAATTGAAACTGCCGGTGGCAGCGTAGAATTAGCGTAAGGTATAAGGAACAGTCTCAATGATCCAGAACAGCTACCAGAATATGCTCAAGCTACCGGAACTGAAGCGCAAAATATTGATAACGCTCGCTTTGCTTTTTGTTTACCGGGTCGGGGTGCATGTACCGACGCCCGGTATTGATGGCGCAGCATTGGAATCTTTTTTCGCATCGGCCTCAGGCACTTTATTTTCCATGTTCAATATGTTCTCTGGAGGAGCGTTGCAGCGGCTCTCTATTTTTGCCCTGGGTATTATGCCTTATATTAGTGCTTCCATTATTCTGGAACTTATGACCGTGGTCATTCCCTATCTTGAACAGCTCAAAAAAGAAGGGGATGCCGGCCGTAAAAAGAAAACCCAGTTAACCCGGTATGGTACGGTTGTGTTAAGCGCCATACAGGGGTTTGGTATTGCAGTCGGCCTTGAATCCATGGCATCGCCTGCCGGTGTTCCCATTGTACCCTATCCTGGGTGGGGATTCAGACTGATCACCATTATCACCCTGACAGCGGGAACTGCATTTATTATGTGGCTTGGTGAGCAGATCACCGAAAGAGGAATCGG
>NZ_JBFXHE010000509.1:0-2826 GCF_050177295.1 Desulfobacter sp. | reverse complement strand
TTGTTTTTTAAGCCAGGATCTTATCTGCAGATGCGAGGAAATCAATTCGATTCTATTCTTTCACATATTCATTCACAGGCAAATCATTCAAATAGGTCGATAGTTCTTTTCGTTGATTTGTGATGCAGATACGGCCTGACCGTACAAACTGCAGGATATTATAGGGTTTCAGCACCTCATACAGTTTGCCGGTATCCTCCACATGTCCTGTTTTTTCAATAATTACAAAATCTTTTTGCACATCAACCAGACTGGCATTGTATTCCCGCAATACCTGTTCAATGTTTTTTTCAATGGCACTTTGTATCGGTATTTTATACAAAGCAATTTCCCGGTAAACAATTTCCTCGTTTACATAATATTCTGCCCTGATCACTTCGGGAAGTTTTTCAATCTGTCTGGTTACTTTTTCCACCCGTTCCTTTGTTTCTTCAATGGTTATGTTAAACCGGTGAATGCCCTTTATCTCAGTGGATGAAACCGTAAGGCTTTCAATATTGATGTACCTGCGGGTAAAGATAATGGTAATCCGGTTAAGCAGGCCGATATGGTGTTCCGAGAAAACAACGATGGTAAATAATTCTTTCATAAAAAAACGGTTTTAAAAATTAGGGTTCCAGTACAATTTCATCAACAGCCCTGCCCGGATATATCATGGGAAAGACATTGGACTCTTTTTCTATCCTGACTTCAAGAAGGTAAGGACCCTTATGCTGTAACATTCTATCCAGGGCATCATTTAATTGTTCTCTTTCTGATACCAATGCCCCTTCAATACCAAACGATTTTGCCAATAAGGGAAAATCAGGTGTTACCATGTTTGTTTCGGCATAGCGCCTGTCATTGAACAATTGCTGCCATTGCCTTACCATGCCTAAAAAGTTATTGTTAAGAATTACCATCTTAACAGGCAGGTTGTATTGCGCAATCGTGCCCAATTCCTGCGAAGTCATTTGAAAACCCCCATCGCCGCTGAAGAGGAGCACCGTTTTGTCGGGGCGGCCTACCTGTGCCCCCACCGCTGCCGGCAAGCCAAACCCCATGGTGCCGAGGCCACCGGAGGTTATGAAAGAGTTCGCATTTTTGTATGAATAATACCTGGCGGCCATCATCTGGTTTTGGCCGACATCGGTTACCACGATGGCATCCCGGTTTGTTTTTGCCGAGAGAAGGCGGATAATTTCCCCTGCTCTTAACTTGCCTTTTTCGGGAAAACACTCCTTTCCGATCACTTTTTCTTCTTCAATCCTGTTCAAAACGGCAAACCGCTCAAGCCACCTTTTATCGGTTCTATCGTTCACAGCAGGGATTATTTGGGTAAGGAAATCCTTTATGTCGGCATGAATGGCCAAGGTAGCCTTTACGTTTTTGTTCAGCTCCGCTTTGTCGATATCAATATGAATCACACGGGCATTTTTCGCATAACTTTTCAGATCGCCTGTAACACGATCGTCAAATCGCATCCCCATGGCAAGAATCAAATCGGCCTCATTGGTCAGCATATTGGGGGCATAATTGCCATGCATCCCCACCATTCCGACATAATGGGTATTGTTTTCATCGATAGCGGTCTTACCCAGTAGAGTAACCGCTACCGGCATATCGGTTTTATCAATAAAAACCTTCAGTTCGTTTACCGCATTGGCAAGCAATATCCCATGACCGGCCAGCACCAGCGGTTTTGATGAAAGGCTGATCAATTCGAGTGCTGCTTTGATATCCGCCGGTTTTAATTCAGGTTTTGGGGTATAAGACCTGACCGATTTGATCCGCTTGTAATTAAATTCAGTCAATCCGGTTTGGGCATCTTTGGTGATATCAATTAAAACAGGACCCGGCCTTCCCGTAGTGGCAAAATAAAATGCCTTTGCCATGGCGTCGGGTATCTCTTCGGCAGAGGTTATCTGATAATTCCACTTGGTGACGGGCATGGACAAGCTTACCATATCTGTTTCCTGAAAAGCATCGGAACCCAAGAGGTCGGAAGATACCTGTGCCGTAATAAAAATCATCGGAATAGAATCGAGGTTCGCATTGGCAATACCGGTAATTAAATTGGTCGCTCCCGGCCCGGATGTGGCAAAACAGACACCCGGTTTACCTGTTACCTGTGAATAGGCCTGTGCTGCATGTGCTGCTCCCTGCTCGTGCCTGACCAAAATATGTTTTAACTCATGGTACCTGTCAAATAACTTATCATACAAGGGCATGATGGCCCCGCCCGGATACCCAAAAATAGTATCAATGTTTTCTTTGATAAGGGATAATAATAAGGCTTCTGACCCGCTTATTTTTGTAATTTCATCCATATGAGACTGTATTTCTGCAATGATATACGGGTCCGATTCCAAGTTCCCGTTTAAATAATCTTCAATAAGGTTTTTGGGAGTAGCAATCGGTATCCCGACGAAAATGTTAATTTTTAGCGGTTGAAATAACTTTATCACGCTCTTTTCGATCCGATGGACAATGATATCGGTAATGCCCATCCTCTCAATCCATTTGATAATGCCCGCTGTTCCTTTTTCGGGTGGTATTTCAATCTCTTCACTGCGAACAAGCCCGTGATCAATCAAAAACAACTCATAATGATCGCATTGCCCGAAATTTGGGCTGAGCAGACCATTCGTAACCGGTATGGCAATTTTATTCATCCTGATATCTTTTACAGTACAAAGTTACCTGTCGATGAAACAGGAAAATAAAAATGCAATAGGGTATATTTCATGGGAAAGGTTATAATATGATAACGACTGAACTGTAATATTTCAATTATATTTCAATTTAAGTTGAGGCTGCTTAAGAAAAAACCGAAAAGGGGAATCT
>NZ_JBFXHE010000508.1:0-2834 GCF_050177295.1 Desulfobacter sp. | reverse complement strand
GTAATCTATAAAAAACACCCGCACGACCCTATAGGCCATTTGCCGATTTGCCGGCAGATGGCCTATTCTCATGAATCTCATCTCAAATCCGATTGTCAATCTTTGTTTTCATGATGCCGTCACAGCGTTGAAAAAGTCAAAATGTTTTGCAATTTGCTGTAATATTGGAGAAATACTAATGGCGTTACACTACTTTGATTGTTGAGATACATAACAATTTAAATATAACCAACTTGATTTAAAGAAGAAATTGATTCAATTGCCTGAATCAGGCGAAATGAAAAGCGTTACACTATTTGAATCTCATCAGACAGCCAAGCCCCTTGATGTGACGGATGTGTTAATCTGGTGTTTTACAACTTTCACTTGAAGTGTTTTTTGCTGATTGATTTGAAAATCGGAAAGCTGACCTATCTGCCCAGTGAAGAAGAATTCGAAAAAGAGCTGCAGCGGGAGCGACACCGCATAGAGGAGACAAAATAATTTTTACCGATGAAAGGAGAAAAATGCCAAAACGAATTTCAGATCTCCCGGAGCAAGACCGGCCCCGTGAAAAACTTCAGAAAAACGGCGCTGATGCGCTGTCAGATCTGGAGTTATTGTCAATTCTTATTGGTTCAGGCACGTCAAAAAGCCACGTAACAGCCATAGCAAAAAAAATCATAAGTGTAATTGATGAAAAAGGAATCCGGCTTGCCGTAAATGATTTGACAAAGGTGGATGGTATTGGAATTGCCAAGGCATCAATCATAATTGCCGCGTTTGAATTTGTCAGAAGAAGAATAAAACCGGAAGGGCTAAAAATAAAAAAGCCGGTAGATGTACTGCAACTTATTCAACATTACGCGGACCGGCCCCAGGAACATTTTATTGCCATCTCTGTAAATGGCGCAAATGAAGTGATGAATATACGGGTGGTTACCATTGGCCTGGTAAATCAAAGCCAGGTTCACCCCAGGGAAATTTTTGCGGATATTATTACAGATAGAGCCTCTGCCCTGATCATCGCCCATAACCATCCCTCTGGAAATTTAGCCCCAAGCAGGAATGATATTTTAGTCACTGATAAAATCAAATCAGCCGGTCAAATACTTGGCATCAACTTGCTGGATCACATTATTTTCGGAAAAAAAGGATATTATTCATTTCTTGAACAAAAGCAATTGTAATCGTGGCTTTTTACAGCAGTCCCGGCAGAAAGGTAATGATCCAGGGAAAAACCATGAGCAAAACAATGCAGATCAGATAGGCTGGCAGAAAAAAAGCAACCCCTTTAAATACTTCATTTAAGGAACTGCCCTTGGCCATACCGGCCACCACATAGGTGGTGGCACCCACGGGCGGGGTGACTGCGCCAAGGGTTGTGACCACGGTGATGAGAACCGCAAACCAGATGGGGTCGCAGCCCATCTGGGCGGCCACGGGAAAAAAGATGGGAATAGTGATGAGCAAAAGGGCCAGGGCATCCATGATGGCGCCGCCAATGGCGTACATGCCGAATATTACAGCCAGGATTACGGGGTCAGGAACGTTCAGGTCCGCCACCCACGAGGCCATGTTAAACGGAATACGGGTGATCGTTAAAAATTTGCCCAGGATCATGGCTCCTGCGATAAGCATGATGACCATGCAGGAGACCCGCAGGGTATCCATGGTGGCTTTTTTAAAATTTTCCCAGGAGAGCCTCCGCTGGACCAGGCTGATGGCCACGGCGAAAAAGGCCCCTGCCCCGCCAGCTTCGGATGGGGTAAAATATCCGGCATACAGCCCGGTCATGATCAGAAAAAACAGAATCAGCATCTCAGTGGCACCGGACAGCGATTTGATACGTTCCCTGAAATTGGCCCGGGGGCCGGCCGGTCCCCATTCGGGGTTCAGGCGGCAGACCACATACACCGTGAGCAGCAGCAGCAGGCACAAAAGAAGGCCGGCCCCAATGCCGCCGTAAAAAAGCCGTGCAATGGACTGTTCCGTGGAAAGGCCGATGATGATCAGCACCACGGACGGCGGGATCACAACCCCCAGGGTGGAGCCGCAGGCAATGGACCCGCAGGAGAGCATGGGCTTATACCTGAAATTGGACATCTGGGGAAATGCCACTGTTGTCATGGTGGCAGCAGTGGCGGTATTAGACCCGCAGATGGCGGCAAATGCAGCGCAAGCCATGATGGTGGCCATGGCAATGCCGCCCCGGATGTGACCGACCCATTTATAGGCCGCTTTGTAGAGGCGCTCGTTGACCCCGGAATAAAAGGCGATCTGTCCCATGAATACAAACAAAGGGATCACGGTGAGCCCGTATGTGGAAAACACCGACCAGATTTCCTGGCTGACCATGTTTACACCGGCATTGACGTTGAGAATATAGGAAAAGCCGCCAAAGCCCACCAGGGCCATGGCAAAACTTACAGGCATGCCGAACACGAACAGCAGCAGCAGCAGGATGGCAATCCCAAGGATGCCCACCAGGGTCAGGCTCATTTGGAATCCTTTAAGAGAAACAGTTTGATCAGATCAATAAACAGCATGGCAGCCAGCAAAAAGCAGCCAAAAGCAACGACAAAGGCAAAGGGGTAATAAGCCATTCTAAGGGTTTCCGATACCTCGCCTGTTTCAAGAAGGGTCATGCCCCGCAGAGCCACAAACCAGGCTGCCACAAGAAAAAAGGCTGAGCACATCGCGGTGTTCACGGCAAAAACAACTTTTTTGACAGCCCGGGGAAACCGGCTGATCAAAATGTCCGCATGGATGTGCTCTCTTTTTTTCTGGGTAAATCCCTTGGCAAGGGCTGTAATTACGGCCCCTGCAAACCCCATGATTTCATAGGTGCCCCG
>NZ_JBFXHE010000507.1:0-2838 GCF_050177295.1 Desulfobacter sp. | reverse complement strand
AAACATCTGATTGATTCTATTTATGTTGATCATGATAGATCCTTTAAAAATGGTATGTTATCTTTGTCCAGACCTGGGTATTGTCTTTATACCGGCCATAGGACCCCTTCCGGTCCCCGGCAAAGATGTCGCTCCCCAGAAAGACTTCCAGGTCGTCGATGAACTGGTACTCTGCTGTCAGGCGGACCAGGCGGTCTTTTACATCAATATCCATATATCCGAGAGCCGACAGGGTCAGTTTTTCCCTGAACAGATCCTTTGAAACGCTGAACGTGACCGTCTTGGCGCACCCGCTTTCGGCAAGGCTGGAACCGGAATTCAGGATATGGTCCTGGGCGTACTGGCAGGAGAGGGTCCAGTCGTTTCCGGGATACCAGTCCAGGCCGGTAAGCCACTTGAACCGGTCCTTTTGTGCTGTGAAATAATCGCTGCCATATCCCTGGACCAGGCTGCCTGCAAAATAGGCGGTTTCGGCCCTATAAACAAATTCCCCCAGGGGTTTTGAAAACTCCGCACCCAGGATATGAACCCGGTCAAACACTGGTTCCAGGGCAGTGCCGGACCGCTGGTAACAGGGAAAGTCATTCCAGGTGTAAAAATAGGAGAAGGCCAGGTCCATGCCGGCCAGGTACAGGGCATACCGCAATGCCAGCTCACTGTCTTTAAAAGGGTCGTCGGGTTCGTCGTCCGGCAGTACCTTGTTGTTCCCATAGCTGCCCAGGTACCATGGACTGTCCTTTGAGGGTTGCTCCCCGGACTTGTAAACCGGAATCCACAACAATTGAAGCCCCCCCCACCCGGACGCATATTTGAGATTCAGGGCATCCACGGCCATGCGCATCTCGTCAAAGTCCCGGGTGATGGTCTCGGCGTAGTCCAGGGGCGATACATTGTCCACAATCCGGATGCCGTCTGCCTGCCCCCAGATGATGATCTGGCGGCCTGCCCGGATGGTCACATTGTCCAGAACATAATCCAGGTATCCTTCGTGCAGGCTGACCCCGGACTCATCTTCCAGCAGGTGGTTGGCAGACAGATTGACCGCCCCAAAGGTCGTAAAATTTCCCTGGCAGGCGGTCAGTTCCAGCCGGGCCAGGGTTTCCGAGGCCAGAATATCGTTGGGCGATTTGACCTGGGCGTTGTGCCGGGTCTCCAAAAAACCGGTAAACTCAGCGTCCATGGCCATCAGGGGCCGGGCCGGCAAAACATGCACAAGCAGCACGGCCAGGCTGAAAATGGCCGTAAGAATCATAGTCACCGCAGGTGGCCCCGGGATATGGTGTTGACGATGAAGAATCCGTCATCCACCCCGGTATTGTACGCCACATCGGACAGGGTCATCAGGGTGGTATGCTTTTCCCGGTGATTCTCCATCTTCATTTTGAACACAGTCCAAAAGCCCTGGTGTTCTCGCAGCGCTTCCACGGTATAGGTCTTGATCAGGCCCTGGGCGTCGTAATATTCGGCCTTTACCGTTTTATGGGCCTCTTTGGAGACCCAGATGATTTTTTCATCATAGAGGGAATCATCTTCCCTGGGTATGGATTTGATCTTCCAGCAGGCACGACCGTCCACAGTCTCTTCCCCGATAAGGGTGTGGTCGTCCTCGTCCACATTCCGGTCCCCCATATCGTCATAGGTAAAATCCGATCCCATGAAGTAGTCGTTGGTGGAGGCCCCTGAAATGCGCCTGACCTTTCTTAGTGCCGGCATGTAAAGCCACTTGTCATCGTCTTTGGACGGATCGTCATACTCCCAGGACAAAAAGGCCGTGTCCTTGATATCCATGGGCTTTTTAAAGGCCATCAGTTTTTTAGTGTCCTTGCCGTAATCCTTGTTAAAGGATGACATCTCACGGACCCGTGTTTTGTTCCGGCGGTTAATTAACACCATCTCAATGGTTGATTTTCTGTCATCCCCGTCCGGGGCCTCATCCACCATGACCATAATATCCCGTCCTGTCAGGGGGGCAGCGACTGCCTTGTCTTTAACAAGAGGGCTTAAAAAAAGAAAAAAAATAGAAAAAAAATAAATTATGGGGAAAGAATTACATCTTTTTCCCGGTTTGTTTAACATGAGTATTCCTTTAATTATGGTTAAAGTTAGAGACTACTAACATGTCCCAATGGGAACTTCTACCCGGATCGGGAGCATTTATGCCCGGATCGGGAATGAATTAAAGTGGCTCATAGCGGATATTCAAACCGGGTGAGTTAAGGCAATATCTCCACGTCTAAAAAACGCCTTGCCGAAAAATTTGATTCGGTACTGATATCAGACTTCTTAATGAAAAAATCTTTCCTACCAAAAGAACATATTGACACCTTTATTGCCTACTGCTAAAGATGATCGGCCTGATAATGGACTGATCTTTAAATTTTTCAGAAGCTTATTGTAACGGACCAGGTTTATTCTTTTTTTACAAGGGAGGCGTCAGCGCGCAATCTATGGAAACCAGAACACCGATGGAGAAACTCCAGGAGAAGAGCCGGCAGGCCCTGGAAGGCGGAGGTGCCGGGAGGATCAAAAAACAGCACGAATCCGGTAAACTGACGGCCAGGGAGCGGGTTGATAAACTGCTTGATCCCGGCACGTTTGTCGAGCTGGACCGATTCAAGGCCCACCGCTGCACGGATTTCGGCATGGAGGGGGAAAAGATCCCCGGAGACGGGGTAGTGGCCGGATACGGGCTGGTCAACAGCCGCCAGATTTTTGTGTTTGCCCAGGACTTCACCGTTTTCGGCGGATCACTGTCCCTGGCCCACGCTGAGAAAATCTGCAAGGTCATGGAAACCGCTATGAAAGTCGGCGCGCCGATTATCGGCCTGTGTGATTCCG
>NZ_JBFXHE010000506.1:0-2850 GCF_050177295.1 Desulfobacter sp. | reverse complement strand
ATTTAGCCCTTGCCGCCGGCATTGATCTTATGGCCAATGCCCGGCTTTCCAAAGCAAACCGGGCGCGCACAGGGATTGTGCTGGCTGCCATTGCCCTGCCCACACCGGGCGCATCGCGGCTGACCCGAGATCTTTTTTTGGCGCCAAATCCTGCAATGCCCTCCCGGGAACAAGCCTGGGGCGCCGGCATGCTCTCGGCGCCTGCGTCAATTCTGGCAAGGCTGTTGGGTTTGGCCGGCGGCAGTTTTACCCTGGATGCCGCCTGTGCGTCTTCTTTGTTTTCCATAAAGCTTGCCTGCGAACAACTGCTCTCCGGAAGGGTGGACGCGATGGTGGCCGGCGGGGTATCCCGGCCCCAGTCCCTCTACACCCAGGTGGGATTTACCCAGCTCCAGGCCCTGTCGCCCACGGGCCGGTGCGCTCCCTTTGACCGGGATGCCGATGGTCTGGTGGTGGGGGAGGGTGCAGGCCTGGTCCTGCTTAAACGCCTGGACGATGCCCTGGCCTGCCAGGACACCATCTACGCCGTGATTAAAGGATGGGGGGTGAGCAACGATATTGAAGGCAACCTGGTGGCTCCGGCCAGTGAAGGTCAGGTCCGGGCCATGATCGGTGCCTTTGACATGGCCGGTTGGTCTTTTGATGATATCCAGTACATGGAGTGCCACGGTTCCGGAACCCCCAAGGGGGATCAGGTGGAAGTCCACAGTATCATGCAGATGCGTCAAAAATATCAGTGCATGGATACCGCCTTATCCATTGGTTCGGTAAAGTCCAATATCGGCCATCTGCTGACCGGTGCCGGGGCTGCCGGATTCATCAAAACGGTCATGGCCATGAACCAGGAGGTGCTGCCGCCATCCAACAATTTCAATGCGCTGCCGGATGACTCCCCTTTTAAGAATAGCGGTGTCAGGGTCCAGGATCACCCTTCTGCCTGGATACCTGCCGGCGACGGCAGGCCTTTGCGGGCCGCAGTATCCGCCTTTGGGTTTGGCGGCATCAATGCCCAGATTCTTGTGGAATCTTTTAAGGCTCAATCACGTCCTCATGCGGTGGGTGTTACACCTGCTCCGGCCCAAAAAAGCGTTCCCTGTGCCATTGTGGGTATGGGGCTGATATCAGGTGGTGCGGAGTGCCTTGGGGATTTTTCCAAGCTTATTTTGGGCGAAAAATCCACTGTAGGCAGATCTGGAGAAAGCCGATGGCGCAGGTTTGATCATCTGCCCCCTGAAGTCCGCGGGGGGTTAACGTTGTTCATGGATGATCTGAGTATTGATCTCAAAGATTTTAATATCCCCCCCAACCAGATGAGCCAGATTTTGCCCCAGCATCTGATGATGCTCAAAGCAGCCCTGGCAGCCCTGGCAGATGCCGGTATCTCTGCCAAACCGGATGCGTCACAACCACCCCGGGTAAACATGGGCTGTGCCGTGGGCATTGAATTTGATTTCGGGGCTACGGACTACCATTTAAGGTGGCAAATTCAGGGGCAAAAAAACGGTGTATCCAGTGACCTGCTGGACACCATCGGGCCGTCACTCAATTTTGGTTCAACACTGGGTGCCCTTGGGGGCATTGTGGCCTCCCGCCTGGCCCGGGCATTTAAACTGGGCGGCCCCTGCTTTACCCTCTCTGCGGATGCAGCTTCGGGACTAACGGCCATTGATATTGCCGTTAAATCCCTCTCCTCAGGGGAGACTGACAGCTTTTTATGTGCAGCCGTGGATCTTGCCGCTGACATCAGAAGCTTTACCCGGGATCTGGTTTTGAGCGGCACGGACCCCATGGCCCTGCCTTCGGAAGGGGCTGTGGCCATGGTACTCAAACCCCTGGATGTCGCGCAAAGGGATAATGACCGGATTTATGCCGTGATCAATGGTGTGGCAGGTGCCGGCGGCGCCGCACTTGCCGGGGAAACCGGTGAGCAGGACCATGTCTCACGGTCAACGGCTGTCCAAAATTCTTTACAAAAGGCTCTGGATCATGCTGGTATGGATTTAAAGGATATCGGGCTTGGTGCAGTGACTCACAGTGCGTCTCACTTTCTGGGGGCAGGGGAGGTCTCCGAGCTTGATAATGCTTTGCCGATTTTCTGTCCGTCTGCTTTGTCCGGGCATACCGGAGCTGCCGCAGGCCTTTTTACCGTTACGGCTGCCGCATTGTGTCTTTACACCCGAAAATTTCCCGCACCTTTGCACCATTTACCCGGCGTTCCCAAGACAGCTGTGGCAGGATGCCTGACCCGGGATGGTATTGCAGGGCATGTTATCTTGTCAGGCTGCCATCATTCAGGGCCAGGTGACGACACCTGTAAGGCTGCGCAGACCCTGGAAAAAAACGGGCATACATCCACCTGCATAAGGATTCCTGTGACCCGCCCGCCTTTTCCCAGGGCCTTGATTGCCAACGAGGCTTTTGAACCGGCCCGGCAGGAAACGTCGTTTGATCTCTGCACTGAGCCGCCCAATATGCCACTGCCATTTCCCTGTGACACAATCCCGGGACTGCTGGCCCATACCCAGGAGATTACGGCCAGAGCCCATGAGTGCTTCCTGGAATTATCCGCCCAAAACACCCAGGCCATGGCTGAACAGCTTGTCGCTATTGCCGGTGCAATGCCAAATGGCCGGAATCCGTCAATGGATCTGGAACCGGTCTTTGCGCCCCAGGATATTTCCAAGGTTCCCGACCTGTTTATGGACCGGGACCAATGCCTTGAATTTGCCGTGGGAAAAGCCGGAAACGTGCTGGGTCCCGATTTCGATATCATTGACACCTACCCGGTCCGGGTGCGGTTGCCGGATGAACCGTTGATGCTGGTGGACCGGATTATATCCGTGCATGGCG
>NZ_JBFXHE010000505.1:0-2851 GCF_050177295.1 Desulfobacter sp. | reverse complement strand
AAATTAACCAAAAGTTGAAAGAAATACCGGCCCGGATCGCCGAAAATCAGGAGATGGATAAAGAAGCCAAGGCCCCGGATCAGAATGATAAAACACTTTTCGATAAAAAATTATCAGATTTGCAGGACTGTCTTGCCCAGGAACGAAACAGCGAGATTATATCCTCTAAACGGGTTGAGTTGAATGAAGTTAACGCCGCCATTCTAAAAGAAAGGAGCCGTGTTGATGAACTCAACCGAGAAGGTAAAAAACCAATTCTGGATGCTATTGACGCACTGGAAAAAGAAAAGCGTGAAAATGCAAACCATGTTGAATCATTAAAAGACAGCCTGGATCGTGACAAAAAACGGAATGCAACAGCCAAAGAAGCTATAGAAAAGGTTAGAGACGATTACCGGATTGAATTTGCAAAACAGCCAACCGGGGATACAACCTGTCCCACATGCGGCCAGGAACTTCCTTTTGATCAGATTGAAGTCACTAATGAAACTTTTAACAAGGTTAAGGCTAAACGCCTTGAAAAAATCAATCAGGAAGGGAAGCAGCTTAAAGCTGGCATAGAGGCACGTGAAAAAGAAATATCAGAGATCAAGGCGAAAATTCAGGATCTGAACAGCACATTGCAATACCTTGAAATTGAGATTGAAAAATATCGTAAAAAACTTTCAGACATTAAGTCCGTAGAGATAGACACATCTGATCTTGATCAGAAAAAATCAATCATTGAGTCAGAGATCAGGGCTTTACAGAATGGCTCTGCAACCCGCGAAAGAGACATAAGTGGGAAAATAACAGAAATCAGTGCAAAGATAAGTGGCTGGGAAAAGCAGTCTGCTGAATACAACGCCGCCGAAAAAGCCCGGGATCGGATCAAGGATCTTGAGAAACAGGAAAAGGATCTGTCCGCAGAATATGAGGCCCTTGAAAAAGAACTCTTTCTTTCTGAACAATTTATTGTGCGGAAAGTTGAGATGCTTGAAGAGTCAATCAACTCACGGTTTAACCTGGCCCGGTTCAAGCTGTTTGAAACTCAGGTCAACGGCGGACTGAAAGAGTGTTGTGAAATCCTTTACCAGGGTGTCCCGTTTGATCGTGGCCTGAACAATGCTGCCAGGGTTAATGTCGGCATTGATATCATAAATACCCTGTCCGATTATTTCCAGTTTCAAGCCCCTATTTTTTGCGACAATGCCGAATCTGTAAATGTCCTGGCCGATACCTCAGCCCAGGTGCTCGGCCTTTATGTATCGGAGCATGAGGCCTTAACCATGGAAAAACTTGAAGTCAAACAAGCATCATAAATCAGCTCAAAATCAGGAGAAAACAACCATGGCAAACAATTTACCAATAATCAGGAAAACGATCACCGGAGCCAGTATGCAGGCCATGATTCAGCAGCGCATTGGAGAAAAGGCAGGGACTTTTACCACCTCACTGCTGGATTTGATCGGGGACAATAAGGATTTGCAGGAATGTGACCCCAACCTTGTTGTTAAAGAAGCTATTAAGGCCGCCGCCCTAGATCTGGCAATAAGCCGAAATTTAGGCTTTGCTTATGTTATTCCGTACAAAGAGAGAGGAACGCCAGTCCCTCAATTCCAAATGGGATATAAGGGCTATATACAACTTGCCATCCGTACCGGTCAGTACAAACATCTTAACACGGGTGCCGTATACGAGGGTGAAACCGTTGTGGCAGATAAGATCAAAGGCACCCTTGAAATTGCCGGGGTGCCGTCCAGCGAGAAAGTGGTGGGCTTTTTCGGTTACATGGAACTGATTAATGGATTTCAGAAGGCAATTTTCTGGACCGCAGAAAAGATGCGGAACCATGCCCAAAAATACTCCAAAGGTTATGCCTCATATCTTAGTGGCAGGACCAAGTTTAAGCCAATCTGGGAAACAGACTTTGAAGGCATGGGCAAAAAAACCATGATCCTGCAACTGGTCCCGAAGTATGGCCCCATGTCCATTGAAATGTCACAGGCCATGGACTCAGACCGTGCAGATTTTAAAGGATTTGGGAACGATGAGCAGATCCAGGCCGAAATTGATCAGAATGCTAATCAGGAAACCATTGACATAACCCCGGCGAAAACTCATGAAGATCCCCCGGAAAAAACGAACGGCGGCGAAATGACGGAAGAAGAAAAGGCAGAAATTCGGGCGCAGGAGATTGCCGAGGCTGAGGCTCAGAGGCAGGGTGAGCCGGATTTTTAAGCGCCTATTATGATTGAAATTAAAACCATAGCCTCAGGATCAACCGGTAACTGTTACCGCATCACGGACGGTAGAAACGTCCTAATGATCGAATGCGGAATCAGTTTCCGGGAGATCCGGCAGGCGTTTGATTTTCAGTTATCCGGAATTTCCGGATGCATAGTGACCCACTCCCACAAAGACCACTGTAAATCAGCAGTGAATTTGATAGAGGCCGGAGTGGATGTTTGGGTTTCAAGCGCAACCCAAACACAAATCCCAGGCTTTGCCGGTCATCGGGTAAAAAATTTTAAAGAAAAAGAACAATTCAATGTGGGTCCGTTTACGATCCTGCCTTTTCCTCTGCAGCACGATGTCGAAAACCATGGATTCTTAATTCAATCGGCCACCGGGAAGATCCTTTACATCACGGACACATATTATAGTCGTTTTGCGTTTAGGGGTATTACCCATTTTATGATTGAATGCAACTATTCAGATGATTTACTGGCCGATAATATTGAAGATGGGACAATCCACCCATCCCACAGAAACCGCATTAAAAAGAGCCATTTCAGCTTGGAGAACGTCAAAGAATTTTTCCGGGCAAATGACCTTTCACAATGCCGGGGAATCCATCTTATCCACATCA
>NZ_JBFXHE010000504.1:0-2855 GCF_050177295.1 Desulfobacter sp. | reverse complement strand
ACGGACTGGCAACCGATTATTGCGTCAAGGCCACGGTCATGGATGCTATAATGCTCGGGTTTGAGGTAACACTGATCAAAGACCTGTGCCGGGGCGTTGCCCCGGAAAGCACGGCTGCAGGGTTGGAAGAGATGAAAGCGGCCGGTGTCGATATTTGCTGAAAACAAATTAAGGGGCTTTAGCGGGCTCGGAAAAATTAATGCTACAGAGTTTTCTTAAAAAAAACATTTTTTAGTGTGTGCAAAAACCTAACCGGACATTACTGATAACAAATAGGATTATATGGGGGAAATAGCAGAAACTGCCGCTGCCACCTGATCCTTGGGCAGGGCAAACTCCCTGATAAATACAGGAAGGCAATTCCATATTTTTTTGGGTTGTCTGATACTTTTGTCACTGTCAATGGCAAGAATACCGGTCTGTTTTCCGGCGTTAAAAGGATCCGGCCTGGATGTCAACGGTGTTTGGTTTCTGTCTGTAAAAGGAAGAACAAGGGGTCCCTCGTTTTCAAGAACATAGGCCATCTGTCCGCTTTTAAGAAAAACAATGCTGCCCGGCGGATAGAGCCCGACGGTTTTAACAAAAGCATGGAGAATAAACTGCAAGATGGGGTCTTTGTGCACATAACTGCGGAACAGGCCGGTGACGGCAGTAACCTGGTTAACGGCATCCTGGTAGCTGCGTTTGGAAATCATGGCGTCATAGATGTCCATCAGTTTGCATATTTTGACATAGGGCGGCATCATCCCGCAATCAAGTCCCACAGGATAACATCCAGGCTCTCCCTCATATATCGGCCCATGATGATACCGGATCATGTTGCTGAGTACAGTACTGCCCAGATGGTTTTTTTCAATTAGCGTAAATCCGAAATCGTTGGTGTGCCTGCGCAGCAGTTCGGTTTCATCTTTGCTCAAGGCGGATGTCTTGTTTAAAATCTCTTCCGGTACCATGGACTTTCCCAGATCATAGATGAACAGCCCAAAGGACATCTCTTCTATCTCCTCGGGGTAGTAATAGGAAAACATTCCGGAAGATCCATTGCCGGCAAGCGTTGATGATGATGACCAAAGCGATTTTTCCACTACGCTGGAGAAAGCCCTGTTAAATTGACGCAATACTTGGGAGCCCAAGGCGCAGACATTGGTGGCATGGCTGTAAAAATAGTCATCATAGAAAAACCAATCCCTTGGCGCGTATGCAAAGGGGTGGTGTTTGTGTTCGGCAAATGATGCAAGTTCCGATGCCTGCTCTGATACGGCATTCACATCAAACTCACCCTTTGTCTGCCGGATCTGGTTCACAGCATTTTTTATACTGGCCTGGGCTTTAACACTGATGGATTCGGCAAACCTGCGCAGTTCCAGAATTTCCTTGAGCCGTTCAGTTACGTTTTGAGTTTTGACGGGTTCCGGATCGGGAAATGAATCTGGCAAGGGGTCGGGAATGGCGGTGGATCCCATCTCTATTTTATTACCGGATGCGTCAAACACGCCCCCGTTGCTTGCCACCGGAACCTGCCGAAGGCCATTGTTCCGAAGTATTTTCAGGGGCTTTGTCTTATCCACCATCACATCTTTGGCCAGAAGCAGGGTGCCGTTGCCGTTATATACATCCACCCCGGTTTTAACCCGGCCACCCTGGCGGACAATGTCAATGAGCTTATCTATGGAAATTTTTGATTCAATCATGATTCAAGGGCGTTAACCTTTCCCACGGCCTTTGACAAATCTATGAACTCCTGAACATTCAGGGTTTCAGCGCGCCGTGAGGCGTCAATGCCGGCGTTTTTAAGGGCAATACCCACGAGTTCTTTTGTCAAGCCCATTTCTCCGCCGGACATGGCATTGTGAAGGGTTTTTCTTCGTTTGGAAAACGCTGCCTTGATTACGCTGAACAGCAGGATCTCGTCGGCTTCGCCCATGCCTTTGGTTTCAAAAAAATCAAAGCGCAGGACCGTGGAGTTCACTTCCGGCCTTGGAAAAAAATTATTGGGCCCGATATCTGCAACCCGACTGATTTTTGATGCATACTGAACCACCGCAGAGAGCCTTGAATAGTCTTTGGTGCCGGCTGATGAAAGAAGACGTTGGGCAAGCTCCTTTTGAAACATCAGAAATGCGCGTGTCACAACCTGGCGAATTGTAACGAGTTTAAAAAGGATCTGGGATGAAATATTGTATGGCAGATTCCCTATTACAACAAGTTTTTCTGTTCCTGCAATTTCCCTGATATCTGTTTTTAATATATCCTGATTTATAATCGTAACATTGCAGATTCCTTCACCGGCCAGCTCCTCTTCAAGCAGAGGAATTATACGGCGGTCTTTTTCAACGGCCACAACCTGCTTGCAGGACCTTGCCAATGGCAGGGTGATTGCCCCTAAACCCGGACCTATTTCAAGCACGGTAGTTTCTTTATCAACGCCGGTTTTTTCTACAATCATCTGGGCCGTAGTCGGGTGTGACAAAAAGTTCTGGCCCAACTCCTTTCCGGCATATAACCCGCTTTTCTTTAATAACTCTCCAGGATGTGTCATACTCGTTTTGCTCTCCGTTTCTTGGCTGTTTATCTCCAGAACGCCATATGTCACATATTTTTCGCCTTGGAAAAAGAATAAAAGATTGACAGTAGCGGTTTTCCTTTGAAATTTTAAGGTACCTACCAGTAAATCACAGTTTTTTATTAAATTCCATAAAATTTAACGCCCACAGGCAGATACTTTTTTTACTTATTTAGATATGGCCTACTTGACATTAGTAGAGTTAAGAAGTAATTTCTAAAATATCATATTAAAAAAGCGGCTTGAAGCACAAGCCGGCCCCTTGAAAATTACTATAACTAATTAACAATTA
>NZ_JBFXHE010000503.1:0-2862 GCF_050177295.1 Desulfobacter sp. | reverse complement strand
CGCCTTAAAGAATCCCTTTGTCCGGACCATGATTTTCAATGTTGAAACCGCCTTGGCGGAACAGGATTTGGACCTGGGCCAATACGACATGGTGCTGGCCACCAATGTACTCCACGCCACCAGAAATATCCGCAAAAGCCTGCGCAATGCCAAGGCCCTGCTGAAAAAGGGGGGATTGCTGTTCCTGAACGAGATCTGCAACAAAGCCTTATACACCCACTTGACCTTTGGCCTGCTGGAAGGGTGGTGGCGCAATGAAGACGATGCCCTGCGTATCCCGGGGTGCCCTGCCCTGTCTCCCCAAGCCTGGCAACAGGTATTGCAGGAGGAAGGATTCAGCCACGTTTTTTTTCCTGCACACCAGGCCCTGGATTTGGGGCAGCAAATCATTGTGGCCCAAAGTGGCGGCCTGATCCGCCAGGAAAACCATTTGCCCGGGCCGCCGCCCTCGCCCCCGCCGGTGAAGACAACACCCCGGCCTGCCCAAGCCGGAAAGAAACAGGAATCGCTTCAAGACAAAGGATTGGCTTACTTTAAAAATATTGTCGGCAAAGCCCTGAAGATTGATCCGGAACGGCTTGATCCGGCGGAACCCCTGGAAACATACGGGATTGATTCCATTTTAATCGGCCAGATCAGCAGTGTGCTGGGCAAGGCCTTTGACGGAGTCAAAAGTACGATGTTCTTTGAACTCCGGTCCATTGATGAAATGCTGGCCTATTTCCTGGAGAACCATGGGCCGCGCCTGGAAGAGATTGTTTTTCCTGACACTGCCCCGGACACGGAAACCGTGGTCCCGCAGGCCCCGGTCAACGCCGAGGAAAAGGCAGCGGTCACAGTCAGGGTCAACACCACCCCAAAGGACAGTGAGCCCATCGCCGTAATCGGTATGAGCGGGCGTTTTCCGGGAGGGGAAAATCTGGCCGGTTTTTGGGAAAATTTAAAAACGGGCCGCTCCTGCATTGGTGAGATTCCTGTGGACCGGTGGCCGGTGGAGGGATTTTATGAACCAGATCCGGACAAGGCCGTGGCCCAGGGAAAGAGTTTTTGCAAATGGGGCGGATTCGTGGATGGTTTTGCGGATTTTGATCCGCTGTTCTTCCATATATCGGCCCGGGACGCCATGGAGATGGACCCCCAGGGGCGGCTGCTGCTGCAGGAATGCTGGCGCGCTTTTGAAGACGCGGGCTATGTACCCTCCCGGCTTGATACAAAGATACGGGAACGCACCGGTGTCTATTGCGGCATCACCAAGGTGGGGTTCAATACCTCTTTTGCCGCCCTGGTAAACCGGATCTCCCATGCCATGGATCTGCAGGGACCCAGCATACCGGTGGACACCATGTGCGCCTCGGGTTTGACAGCCCTTCACCAGGCCTGCCAGGAACTGCGGCAGGGCAACCTTAACATGGCCCTTGTGGGTGCGGTCAATCTCTACACTGAACCCAAGGCATATATAGATCTTTGCCGGGCCCGGCTCCTGGCCGACACCCGGATTCCCGAGGTTTTCGGGGCACATGGCAAGGGGTTCGTACCCTCGGAAGGTGTGGGCGCCGTGCTCCTGAAACGGCTCAGTGACGCGGAAAGAGATCACGATTCCATCCTGGCCGTTATCCGGGGAAGCGCAGTCAGGCACGGGGGCCGGACAAACGGTTACGGCGTCCCTGATCCGCGCCAACAGGCGGCTGCCATCCGGGATGCCCTTGAAAATGCCGGCCTGAACCCCGGAGCCATCAACTATTTCGAGTCAGCAGCCAGTGGATCGAGTATGGCAGATGCCATTAAGATGGAAGCCGTGGCAAAGGCCTTCCCGGGCCTCTCCCAAGACCGGGAAGGCTTCCGCCTGGGCACCTTGAAATCATCCATGGGACATGGAGAATCCGTCTCAGGGTTTGCCCAGTTCATAAAAGTGGTGCTGATGCTCAAACACAAAAAATTATGCCCGGTGGTGCCGGTGCCTGAACAACACCATCCGGACATCTCCTTTGACGCCCTGCCCTTTAAACTTCAGACCCAATTGGAGGAATGGCCGGCACCGGTCCTGAACGGCCAGAAAATCCCGCGAAGGGCCGGGATTAACAGCATGGGCGCCGGAGGAATCAACACCCATCTGATCGTGGAAGAGTACAATCCACCAAAGACGGTGCCTGACCCGGCTGTTTATGACCACAGCCTGCCGGTTCTTTTTATTCTCTCGGCAAAATCCAAAGCCGCTTTCACCCAATATCTTCTGGATTGGCAACGATATATTGACACCCATCCCGGGACAGATCTTTTCCGGCTGGCCTATACCCTGCAAACAGGCCGGGAACCCATGAAATACAGGTTTGCCTGCCTGGTCAAGGATACAGAAGAATTAAGCGCCAGCCTAAAGGCCGCTGCCAAAGGGGATTTCCATGACAGCTGCTATACGGGCCAGGCGGATTTACCCAGCCAGGAAACAGCGGACATCAAATCCTGGGTCCTGAACAAAAACCTGGACCAACTGGCCAGGGCATGGGTCAAGGGCGCTCCTGTTCCCTGGACCCACTGGTACCGGGATAACTGGCCCCGGCCCCTGAACCACCTGCCCCTTTGTCCGGAAGACCTATTGGCATGCACCGCCGGTGGCCGTCCCCCCTGTTGCCGAAACTGAAAACAAAAGCGATCCGGTTCGCCAGCGTATCCGGTCCATCGTCAATAAAATCCTGGAATTCGATGAAGGGGATGAAATCGACGATCAAATGATTTTTTCGCAAATGGGATTTTCCTCCATTACCATTGTCACCTTTATCGAAGAGGTGAACCGGGAATTTAACCTGGAGCTGAGACCCACCACGGCCTTTGACTATCCAACGATTCATGAACTGACCCGGCATGTGG
>NZ_JBFXHE010000502.1:0-2879 GCF_050177295.1 Desulfobacter sp. | reverse complement strand
ATTGATAGTGGTCGGCATCGGTCTTCACCTCCGAAGTGAATGTTTTTTTAATGCCATTGTATTAATTTTATATTAAAATTTCAATATGTTATAATTAAAAAAGCAACCTTTATGCCGCTAACTCAGGCCTAACTAAAGCTCACCCCAGCGCCCTAACCAAAGGATCATCGCTTCTCAAAACAGTGCAAGATTCAGTTTCCTGGTCAAAAACAATAACGGCCTTGCCGGATCTAATCTGGGCCATCACCTGGGCAATCTTTGTTTCCAGGGGAGTCTCTACTTCACCATAGTCCGTGCCGTCTCGGGTGACAAATCCTTCAATAACACCCTGGAGAGCTTCCGGGCTCAATTGATCATAAGGGATTTTAACAGCTTTCACTTTTCAGGTTTCCAGTCATTCAGCGTTATATTTGCTCACACAGGTCGCATAAATGGCATTAGGCACTCCGTCCTTGTTCACTGTGGATAATATAACAGGGCCTTTGTGGCTCTCCCAGGCTTTACTGGTTTCTTCAGGTAATGCAGGCATATTTTATCTCCTTTGATTTAAGTTTTTTGCCTAATCCGGTAACCTGTTCACATGAACAGAACCCAAGTTAGCATATATCGTGCCTGCCGTCCCCAGGTTACTCTTTTTGTAGAGCCTGGAATCAAAAACACCCTGACAAAAATTTAAAAATCGGCATCGGAAAAATATATTAAATTAAGGCAGTGAATTTGGGGATTGACAAGCAGACACAATTCCATTAAAAAAAGGGCTCTACGCCGGAGTGGTGGAATTGGTAGACGCAGAGGACTCAAAATCCTCCGGCCTTCGGGCCTTGTCGGTTCAAGTCCGACCTCCGGTACCAGCTTCCAGGAAGGGTTTTGGCTATTTTAGATAAAAAGTCAAAACCCTTCTTTTTTTAAAATGATCTCCTTATTTTGTGCTCATTCCTTAATACCGGTGGATATAAAATCTTCCTTTTTGGGATTCTTTATATGAAGTACCTTTGCAATCTCGGACCTGTACTGATATAATTTGGACCCATGAATATCGAACTTTCTGACAATTTTTATTTTTCAAAGGGTTCTGCCCTGGTACCGGTTATTGTCCTGCTGTTGGTTATAATACTGTTGACAATGCCCTCGTGTCAGGTTGGACAAGCCTCCTATCCTGATCCAGACCTTGTCCGTTTCCAGAGCCGCATTATAGATTACGGTTCACGGATCAATCCGAGCTTTAAAAAAAAGGTACGCACCAGGACCCGGCTGATCATCGTGCATACTTCCGAGCTGGAACTGGAAAGTACTTTAAGAGTGGTTTCCAGAGGCAAGCGGTTTGAAAACGGCCGGACCACACCCGGCGGGCATGCCAATTATGTTATTGCCAGGAACGGGACGGTTTACCGGATTCTGGATAAAAAATACCGGGCTGACCATGCCGGCCTGTCCATGTGGGACGGGAGGTCTGATGTCAGCGATATCTCCGTGGGCATCGAATTTGTCGGCTACCACGATGCCCCCTTGACCACCAGTCAATACACGTCTGCGGAGATGCTGCTGTTGATGCTTAAACGGGCCTATGGACTTCAGGATAAAGATATTCTGACCCACAGTCAGATTGCATACGGCAAACCCAATCCATGGTTTTCCAACAATCACAGAGGGCGTAAACAATGTGCGAAAAATTTTGACAGAACCCGGGCAGGACTCGGGCCAACCTGGCCTTTTGATCCTGATGTCAGGGCTGGTCGCCTTACACCGGATCCCATGCTGGCTCAGGTGTTTTATTCGGCTTCCGGTGCTGTTGCTTATACAGGCAATACGGCGTTTCAAGTCTTGAAATCCGATGTCATTTCTAAACGAAATCCTGCCTGGGCCATTGCCGGTGACGATTATAATGCCTCCAGCACGGTCTATGTGCTGCCTGGCGGAAACACCCTGGCGGGTGACAGGGTTGCCTCAAGTTTGGGCTGGGACCGTTTGCCCGTGGGCACAAAGGTATTGCTCAACCAGCAGACGGCACAAGTTCGGCAAGAGGCTAAAGACATCATAAAAATCATTTCCGGACGGATGACCGCCAGGTGCCATGCTGGAGAGGCTTACCATGCTGCCTCCACCATTTATTTTCTTCCCTCGGATCGGATTTTGAGGGGATGTGCAATTTCGGACTGGGATGACCTGCCGTCAGGTACCCGTCTGGTGGTGGGGTATAAAGGCCCTTTTATCATAACAAAAGATAAAACGGCCTATGGGATAGCCGGTGCAAAGTTTAAAGATCCCGGAACCGTTTACCATATTCCGGGCCGGGGTCCGGTCCAGGGCAACAGGATTCCGGATTTCAAGGATTTGCCTAATGGGACAGGTGTTTACCTGCCAATTGCCGGTTAATGGCAGGTAAAACGATTTTTGATATATGCAAAAAGCCGCTTCCAGTCCTGGAAGCATAAGGTCATAAATGCCCCCACCGTGCCTGCCGATGCCAGACCCACAGGGCATCCCTGCTGCCCACAAAAAGGACAGACCGAAAACGCTGCATAAAGGCCGGTAAACCCGAACCATGAGGCAAAAAGCCGGAATAAACGACCAAACGGCGACAGTTTCAACGTTTTGTTACCATCATCAAGGGGGTGAATTTGAAATGTATTGTTTTTCATTCAGAACAAATAACACATCCTAAAAACGATTGATATGGGAAAACTAAAATCCCGCTACGGCAGGTCTTTATGTCAAAGCGAAAACGGAAATATTTCAACTGCCTGGAATCCCGGCCTATGTTATGATATAAAATATGCGGCTGTGCTCGGTATGTTTTAATGAAAGATTAGCGGCTACGGGTTGGATTTTTAACGGATTTGATGTGGGCTGACCGATTATGACCGTGTCGGCCGTTGTTC
>NZ_JBFXHE010000501.1:0-2891 GCF_050177295.1 Desulfobacter sp. | reverse complement strand
AGGCCAATGAAGTCGTATCCACCAATCTTAAAGTTAGTTCTGCATCTGATGATCCATCGGGTATGAAGCAGGTGGTGACCATCAATTCCGACCTGGCTGCATTGGAGCAGTATCAGGTGAATGTGGATCAGGCCCAGAACGTGCTTACCACGGCTGAAACCGCCCTTGACACCATGGCTGATCAGTTGTCTGAAATGAAGCTGTTATGCTCGGCCTTGACCAATGCGTCCGCTTCTTATCAGGAGCGCGCCAACGCTGCCGAGAGCATGCAGGGTTATCTTGATGGCCTTCTGGATCTTGCCAATACTGACGCCTATGGCGGATACGTGTTTGGTGGTGACAATAACCGGACAACCCCGTTTACCTGCGATGATGATAACAACCCCACCAGGGTAACCTACAATGGCAGCAGTAACCCGGTAAACATAAGCACATCCAGGAACACCACCATATCTCTGGACTGCTGTGGAAGTGACCTGTTTTATGAAGATACGATTACCGTCAATGCCACCAATAATAAGATTGTTTTCACCGAAACCCTGGGCATAGGTGACGATAATATCATCACCCGTGAGGCAACCATTACCAGCGGCACCTACAGTAAAGAAGAACTTGCCGCCGCTGTTGAAGATAGCCTGAACGAAGCCAGTGAGGATATTGTCTACGAGGTGGGATATGATGGCGACACCAATACCTTTTCCATTGGCACTGACGGCAGCCGTGACACACCCATGAGTGTTACCTTTGAAGTGATCCAGACGGAAACCGTCAGGATTTCTAATCTTGAAACAGATGGTGAGAATTTTGAAGATGTAGAAATTAATATAGTTAATGAAACGGCTGTGACCGAATACACGCCGGTCCCCGAGGGGACAAAACCATTAACGCTCACCTACAGCGAAGGCGAAGACGGCATTACCAGAACCTGGAAGGTCTCCAACGATCCGGGATATGGGTTGCCTGCCGAGATTGAAGCTGATGCAAGCGATGAATCCATAAAAATCGACCTAGATGATGACGGGAACCCAGACATTGTTGTAAATCTGAATGGTACGCCTGAAGCGGGAGATACAGTCTCTTTTGATATCGTGGACGGCTATGAAAATGCAAGTATTTTGCCTGATTTGGGGTTTGAAAGCGAAAGCGTGATCCTTGAGACGGCTACCAGTGATGTTCCAGTGGACAACAGTTCGTTTTCGGTGTTGGTGGATAACACTAATGATAGCATTGATTTCACCGAAACCCTTTTGGACGGGGGCGGCACCTCAGTTCAACTGACTGCCGAGATAGACAAAAACAGCGGCACCCCTTATTCAGATCCTGAATCCTATGCTGAAGCGGTTGAGAAGGCCCTTGAAACCGCCTCGGCTGAAAACGGCAACCGGGTCAATTATTCAGTTTCAGTGGCATATGACGAAGATGCCAAGGTCTCCTTTACCATCAGCGAGGACACGGACACCGGTCGGCAACTGGAATCCTTTGATCTGCTGTTTCACTCGGGTACCAATGCCGAATCAAGAAGTGCTGCCGGTGATCTTGGCTTTAAGGCCGAGGATGTCTCTTCAGGCCCCCAGGAAGGAGAAGAAACCACCTGGAGTATATGGGATACTGTTTTTAATCTCAAAGACGCCCTGGAAAATGATGATGTGGATGGCATTCAGCGGGCAATGAACTGGCTGGACCATCATTATGAAAGTCTTACATCAAGCATGTCAACTGTGGGCAGAATTTACAGCAGCACAACCACCACCGAAGCCACCATTTCCGATTCGGATTTGACCCTGACCACCCGGCGCTCCACGGTCCGGGATGCAGATATCGTGGAAGCCATTATGGATCTTAAATCTGCCCAGACCGTTTATCAAGCGGCTTTGAGTTCGACATCTTCGGTTATGGGGTTAAGTCTGGTGGATTACATGTCCTAAAACAAATATTTCCAGACTTTCCAGCCAACCTTTTCTTCCTGTTGCCATCCTGTGGGTATCTGCATAAGGTTTTCCGGATTCTGATTTTTAAACTCATTGAGTTTTTTCTGCTTTTCCTGTTCCATCTGTTCCCAGGTGACGGTTGTACGGTTGAATACTTTATGGTTTATGGCTGCGGCTATGCGGTCCACCTTTTGGATCAGGTCGTCACTGTTCTTGGATTGTTCAAAAAAAGCCATGTATTGCTTCTCCGTGGTGTCAAATACCTTGGCATCAATGCTGAAAGCACCTGCAAGGCTGGTGATGGTGCCGTGAATCACATATCTGGAGTCGGTTTTCCGGGCAGTTTCATGAACCAGTTGACTGCCGGAAAGTTTTTTTAAACCGGCCTCAAGGGATGCCATCTTTTGAGGCGGCACAACAACGACTTTTCCAGGGCTGGTGAGCCTGGAATAGAGCATGGTTGAGATGCCTTTTTTAAGGTAGTCCAGATTCTTATTCTTATCGGCATTGATGTCAAAGGAAAGGACTGCAAGGGTTTCAGGGGTGCCGGCAAAGGCCGTATATGGAAAGATCAATCCGCCAAGGATGAAGACGGACAGAATTGCTTTCACAAAAGCGCGTGGTTTTTTCATCTTAATGCGGCATTCCTCCCCTTCTGAATCTGTGATTCAGGAGGGGAGGAATGCCGCCCTCCTTAAAGTCTGTAAGTTAAATGTTATATGAATATCCATCAGACATATGAAGCATATGACAATACTTCCAATTAATACCTTGTATGGTCGTTTCTCTTGTCTTAATGTCAAAAAATCCACTTTTTCTAACGGCGACACGACCAATATATGTTCCAACCTTTTTTCCGGAAGTCACAATTGCTTTGGCAATATCACCTGTCTGAAAACCGTTAACTTTTTTCTTCCGGGATTTCGCTTTTGTCCTGGGGAATCCAAACGTATTGACCCGGCA
>NZ_JBFXHE010000500.1:0-2894 GCF_050177295.1 Desulfobacter sp. | reverse complement strand
TCTCGATGGCAGAGCGTTCTTGGTCAAAAAGGATGGCCGGTGATACGGGGACCCCGCCTTCCTCCTTGATCCGTACCAGAGCTTCATGGCCGACCACACGTTTGTGAGCAAGGCTGTATATGGGCTGAAGTGCTGTCATCAAATTCAGGTTATTGAATTTACCGGTCATGAAAGGGGCGTGATGTTCCGTCTGTTGCTGTATATAATTCAGGTCGAGCTTTAATGTCTTTTTCATCTTTTTTTCATATAGGGTGTCAGTTTTTTTTCCGCATTACAGTTTTGTGAGTTTGTCCCTTGTGGGCTATCCTAAGAAAAAAAGCAAATAGAAAAAGCAAATTTTATGCCACGTCGAGAATACCAACTAAGCAATCTGAAATTGAACTACACATCTTCAAAAATGTAATTTAATAGATATTTTTTGCTTCATAATTGTAATAAAATGCAATTAATAAAATAATACTGCTATTGAAAAGCTATCTGTTTCCAGTTAGATGAACTTGCTGGTATCAAATTTGCCTCTTTATTTGCAAAAAAAATGTAACGCCGATTAAAATGAATAGGAGATACAAGATGCTGTTAGGATTTATGAAAAAGAGAATAACTGAAGCGGGATCAGACCCAATGAGTGAAATCGAAATAATGCTGGAAAGTACATGGGATCTTACCATGACGCATTCCGTGAAAAATGAGGTGCCTGAAGCCAGGGCTGTAAATGCTTTTAATAATTTTTTTAAAAAGCTTAACCGCACCATTACTTCCCTTTTAAGAAATATAGTCGCTCTGGCCGCACTGGCACCTGAACTCACCGCTTTTTCCAAGACCTTTCGACAGTTGGCCGGTGAACAAGAAGCTAAAGTGGCCGACATTGCCGAGGCAGGGGACAGGATCTCCCTGGGTGTTGAGGACATTTCAACCAGTACGGGTGAGCTGAACCAGAACTTCACTGCCATGAAGGTGGATCTGGAAACTGCCATGAACCAGGGAAAGCTTAGTATGGCAGGATTCAACGAGATCAAATCACAAGTCAGTATTCTCGTGGATACCATCCAAGTTCTCAGAGAAAATTCAGCCTTGATCGGTTCCATATCAGACACCATTAACGCCATATCAGACGAGACCAATATCCTTTCTCTCAATGCCCGTATTGAAGCAGCAAGGGGGCAGACCGACGGAAAAGGATTCAAAGTAATCGCCGAAGAAGTTGGGCTTTTGGCAAAACAGTCTAAAGCTGCCACCAATGACATAAAGGCGCGGCTGGAACTGCTGGGGGAAAAAATAGCGGCAACCATTACTGCCGTAGAAACAGTGGAACAGCATGTCGCAGCTTGTGAACGACAGATCCTGGATGCAAATATGTCCATGGACCATGTCTATTCCCAATTCACCCCCCTCTCCAAAAGCCTGGACACAATCAGTTGCGCCACCCAACAACAGGCCAAAAATATAAAATGGATAACGTTTAATATAGATGAAATTAAAGCTTCCGCCAGGCATCAGACAGCTGATGTAAACACCATCCTGACCATTGCGAACCGTGTGGCTTCGGCCTGCGACGGAATGGTTACAGACGCCGGGGGATTCCATATTTCCGGTCACGCCAGCGCGAAGGCTGCCGCCCTTGAAATGGCGAGAAACACAGATATAGCAAGCGGTAAACGCAACATCAGGGAGAAAACGTTAATGACATTTCTTGATCGGTTCCCATTTGTTGAGTTGGCCTATATCACCGATACGGAGGGCAGACAGGTCATCTCCAATATTTATGCAAAGACCTTGGCCGGAAGAAAAGGGCTCACGAAAGGTATAGGCAGTGACTGGTCCGGCAAGGAATGGTTCACCAAGGCACTTAGCAATAACGCACCCTTTGTATCAAAGGTATATCGGTCATCCGCCACCCGGGAATTTTGCTTTACCGTTTCGCTACCGCTCAGGCATGCCAGTGGAAATACCGTAGGAGTTATAGGTATTGATGTGAATTTCAGGGATATACTGGAGATATGAAGGATGGCTTATGTCGCTATTTTTTAAATGCCTGTTGTAACGGCCATAAACATTTATCTATCAAGATTGATGGTGGTACTTTATTTAGATATGGGCAGATAACAATCTTTAATTGAGATCCCGGCCCCATTCTGGTATATCCTGCATCATCATGGCATATATTAATAAACAGATGCTCACGGCTGTGGTGGCTGATGAACACGGCAATATTTTTGAACTGGACGGATATGCTGCCGCGGGTATGTCCGGAAATGATTTTTTTATTCTGACAAAATCCGGTACCTGTCCCATGCCCCACGGCAGTGAACTGATGATGCTGCCAGACAGAGCGCCCATTGTGTTCAACCTTGTCACCGACCGCTTTGAAACCCTTGAAACCAATCCTTTCCAGCCGGATCAGCGTATTTATCCGGTGGGTGTGTTCAACTCCCCGGGGTACGTGAACTTGCATTTCTGCGCCTATGATGATGTTGGCATGGATACGCCTTTGCCTCTTTTTTCCTACGGTGCGTTGGGGTTTGGGAAAAATAATTTCCGGTCCGCGGCCCTTCAGGTGGATGACGAACCCCGACAGGATCTGCGGCTGATGCCCATTGACCAGGTTCAGAAAGGGGTTGAAAAATATAGAAAAAAATATCCGGACAATCGGCTGATGCGCCACCTGGAGAAATGCGCCCTGGAATACGGGTGTCCGGCCGGTAAAAATTTTTTCCTGGGCCGGTATGAAGCCCCGCTGCCGACATCCGTGGTCTGCAACGCCCGGTGTCTTGGATGTATCTCCCTTCAAACGGAAAATAATCTTTGCGCCTGCCAGGAGAGAATATCCTTTATCCCTGATCCGGAAGAGATTGCAGGCGTTGCCCTGGAACATATCCTGAAAGTTGAAAAGGCCG
>NZ_JBFXHE010000499.1:0-2916 GCF_050177295.1 Desulfobacter sp. | reverse complement strand
ACCCGTACCCATCTCGAACACGGAAGTTAAGCTCTTTAGCGTCGATGGTACTGCATGGGAGACTGTGTGGGAGAGTAGAACGCCGCCGGTTCTTTTTTAAAAAAGCCCTGATTATTTATTGCAAATGATCAGGGCTTTTTTTTATGCATCATGTTTTGTGGTTAATGAATGAGACCGAAATAACTTAACTTGGGAGCGCGGGCGTCCCGCCTGCATCTTTACTGCCGGAGGGACGTCCGCGCTTCCGGATTTAGCAAAATGGGCATTTTATTTAAGACCGGTTCCTAAGGGTAAAGGCGTGCCAGAAATTCGGCAACACAAGCCGGCTTTTCACCACCTTCAATATCAATGGTAATAAGATAACAGATCTGTATACCGCCCTTTACCTCTTCTACTTGATGAAGTGTCGTTCTTGCCCGAATTTTGGCCCCAGCTTTAACAGCAGAAGGAAAACGAAGTCGGTTAAGACCATAGTTTACCCGATACTTCATGCCGGGATAATTTTTCTGAAAAAAATCAGGATGATTACTTTCAGTTAGATAAGGCAATAAAGACAATGTCAAATACCCGTGAGCAATTGTTGATTTATAAGGAGACTCTTCTTTGGCTCGCTCAACATCTGTATGAATCCATTGCACATCACCGGTAACTTCAGCAAAATCATTAATTCGTTTCTGCTCAATCTCAAGCCATGGCCCCACATGAATCTGTTGACCAATCTGTGGTTTAATAAAATTTAAAAACTCCTGGCATTTTTTCTGATCGCTCATGGTTTTACTCTCTTTAGTTTAATATTTTGAAAGCAGCTGTAAATTGTTTAAGTACAACGATTGGCAAAACGCAAGAAAAAAATAATCAAAAAATTCAACTGATGCTTCGTCGCTTCAACCGACCGACTGTCATCTGACGGATGATCGACACCGCGGGGCTCCGGGTCCGGCTGGTTGAAACAAACTGGCTGCGGATATGGTGTAAATATAAGATGAGCCTAAATTTATAGTTGCCTTTTGGGTCAGGGAATGTTTAATCAATCCAATTGATATTATTGAGTTTTAAAATTGTGCCATAAAAAGCATCTTTTCAAATAAACATTATGATATCAGGCTGTGATAAAAAACTGGATCATTGAGTGTCAGAGTTTGTTTGGTAATTAGGGGATCAAAGAGAAATATCATGAAAATAAGAACCAATTTTCACCAATTTTCTGAAATTTAAACCGCTTGATTTCTGCAGGTGTGCTATGAAAACAAAACCCGGCCCGGATCAGGCCAGACATGACATATTGGCTCAAACAGGCCGGATTCCGGCGGATATGATGTGGTTGTTCACATTTTCCAGTCTATGCCGGCGGGCCATGCTACATACCGCTGATGCCTCCGGACTTCTGGATGAAATTGTGAGTGCGGTGGAAAGCCATACCCCTTATTATACGGTTTGTTTCAAATCTGTTTTCTATCCTGAATCCGGTCTGGAGAGCGGTGACAATTGTTCACCCCATAGCGGTATAGACGATTTATCCCCTTTTCACAGGAGGTGTGTAAACCCAAAAACAAAAAGCCTTAAAAAAGTCACGGATACAGATCTTCCCAAATCCGTGCAAAAACGCCTTGGCATGAAAAGCGGGACCCTGGCCACCGCGTTGTACTTTCCCATAAATGACCCTTGTGAAAAAGGGGGCCTGTGTCAGGTTTTTTATGCCCTCAGCGGATATGTGCCGCACGCCCTGGAACTTTTGGTTTTAGAAGAGCTTTCGGCAGACCTTGGCAAAACCCTGGACCGGCTGCACAGGAACCGGGGCGTTGAAGAACAGATCCTGGAACTGACGCGCCAAAAAGAGATGTACCACAGCGTTTTTGAAAACACAGGAACCGGAACCATCATCATTGATCCGGATATGATGATTCTTCATGTGAATGCCAAATTTATGGCCCTGGTGGGACTTGAGCGCAATGAAATCGAGAATCGGATGAGGTGGTCCCAGTTCGTGGTGCCCGGTGACAATGAAATGATGCAAAATTATCATTACGGTCGACGAAAGGGCCTTTCCGGCATTCCCACCGAGTACGAATGTCGGATTTTTGCCAAGTCCGGCGATATTCGGTATATTGATATGAAGGTGGGCATGATTCCCGGGACCGGCAGAAGCATTGCGTCGTTTATGGATATCACAAAAAGAAAACTTGCCGAGAACCGCCTGCGGCAAAGTGAGGCCCAGCTCAGTGATATCATACGTACCTTTGAGGGATTGATTTATATTACATCAAAAGATTACCGGGTTGAGTTCATGAATATCACGCTGCAGGAAAAAGCCGGCCGAAGCGGGGTGGGTGAAAAATGCTACAGGCTGATTCACGCCCTGGACTCCCCCTGTCCCGGGTGTCGGCTTGAGTCTGTTCTTTCAGGCCAGACCCGCAGGTGGGAACTGAAAAGTCCCAGGGACGGCCGATGGTACTGGTCTATCCAGTCTCCGGTTTATGACAACCGGGGGCGGATTGTCAAAGCCCAGACCATCCATATGGACATCACCGACAGAAAGCGCCGGGAAGAGCAGATCAGCGAAGATGCGGATCTGCTCAGAAATGAGAACATCGTTCTTCGATCCGCCATGAAAGAGCGGTACCGGTTCGAAAACATCGTGGGAAAGAGTCCGGCCATGCAGAAAGTGTATGAGCTTGTGGTACGGGCGGCCGCAAGCAACGCCCCTGTGATCATCTATGGCGAATCCGGAACCGGAAAAGAGCTGGTGGCCCGGGCGATTCACAATTTGAGCAAGCGCAGTAAAAAACAGTTTGTGCCCGTCAACAGCGGGGCCATCAGTGAACATATTATAGAAAGTGAATTTTTCGGCTACCGCAAGGGGGCATTCACCGGCGCTGAAAAGGACAAAGAGGGGTTTCTTGGGACGGCTGACGGCGG
>NZ_JBFXHE010000498.1:0-2927 GCF_050177295.1 Desulfobacter sp. | reverse complement strand
CTGGCCAAAAAGAAATACGAATCCGGCCTGATTGATTTCACCACCGTGCTGACATCCCAGCAGACCGTATTATCCTATGAAAGTGATCTTGCCACAAGCCAAGGGAGCTGTGTCTCCAACCTGATCACCCTTTACAAGGTCCTTGGCGGGGGCTGGACCCCGATCGCATCCGACGCGCCCCCAAAGGCGGACAAAACAAGTCTCAAATAGAGTCAACCCCCTAACATCTCTGGAGTTCCCATGGATTTAACCGATGATATCAATGCCACATTAAAAAACACCGGTCCCCGAAAAAAAGGCAAAAAGCGTATCTTTATAATTCTTTTGATTCTGATTGTCGCCGCAGCAGGGGCATATTTTCTTCTGGGGCCCAAAGGCCGACCGGACGACGGTATGGGGGTGGATCCAGGCATCTCGTTTAAGACATCTCCGGCCGCAATCACCGATATTCACGTAACGGTTTCCGCCACTGGCACCCTGGAACCCACCAATGAGGTGGAGGTGGGCAGTGAATTATCCGGCACCATCCAGGAGGTTTTTGTGGATTACAATGACCGGGTCACCGTAGGCCAGCTCCTGGCCCGGCTGGATATCACGGATCTGCAGGCCCAGGTGCGCAAAAGCAAGGCGTCTCTGGCATCGGCCCGGGCATCGGTGCGCCAGGCCCAGGCCACGGTGGAAGAGACCGACCGGAAATTAAAAAACCTGAAAAAAGTCCGGGAATTGAGCGGCGGCAAGGTGCCGGCCCAGACCGATATGGATCAAGCCCGGGCCAACTACACCCGGGCCCTGGCCGACCGGGCCATGGCCCAGGCAAGTGTCGCCGAGGTCCAGGCCTCTTTGGACAGCACCTTAACCGAATTGTCCAAGGCGGACATCATCTCCCCCGTAAACGGCGTGGTCCTGACCCGGGACACTGAAAAGGGCGCCACCGTGGCCGCCTCATTTGAGGCTCCGGTGCTGTTTACCCTGGCAGAAGATTTAACCAAAATGAAGCTGAACGTGGATGTGGATGAAGCAGACATCGGTGTGGTCAAGGAAGGACTTGACGCCCACTTTACCGTGGATGCCTATCCCAAACGCAAATTTTCGGCTAAAATCCTGCAGGTTCGGTTTAATGCCACCACCACGGACGGGGTGGTGACCTATGAAACCATCATGACCTGTGACAACGCCGATTTAGCTTTGCGCCCGGGCATGACGGCCACGGCAGACATTATTGTTAAGCAGGCCGACCAGGTATTGTCCGTACCCAGTGGCGCCCTGAGATTCTCAATGCCCAAGCCCGAAGAGAACAAAAGCAGCCCATCGCTGTTAAGGATGTTCATGCCCGGCCCGCCCAGGCACAGCGACCGGTCGGCCAAACATGTCACCATCACAGGCGGCAATGACCAGGATACCATATGGATTCTGGACAAAAACAAGCGGCCAAGGCCTGTACCTGTAAAAACAGGCTTAAATGATGGCATCAACACCCAGATTCTGGAAGGCGAGATCACCCGGGGCTCTGAGGTGATTGTTTCCGCAACCACAAAGGGCAAATGACGCCATGGCTGAAAAAGGACACCCTTTGATCTCCCTGACCCGGGTCACCAAGGCCTACGGCAGCAACGAAGCCAGGATCTTTGCGCTGCGCGGCATTGACCTGACCATTGACTCCGGGGAATTTATTTCGGTGATGGGGCCGTCGGGCTCGGGCAAATCCACCTGCATGAACATCCTTGGATGCCTGGATACCCCCACATCGGGCCAGTACACCTTTGGCGGGGTGGAAGTCAGCCATATGAGCCGCAAACAACTGGCCACCCTGCGCAGATTTTACCTGGGCTTTGTATTCCAGGGATTCAACCTGCTGAACCGGACCACGGCCATGGAAAATGTGGAACTGCCCCTGGTGTACAGGGGCATACCGCCTAAAGAACGCAAAGCGCTGGCGCGCAAGGCTCTCGAACAGGTGGGGCTTGCAGGACGCGAAGCCCACACCCCCGGCGAGCTCTCCGGGGGACAGCAGCAGCGGGTGGCCATTGCCCGGGCCATCGCCACCACCCCGTCGGTATTATTTGCCGACGAACCCACGGGCAACCTGGACATGGCCAGAAGCCACGAGATCATGGAACTTTTAAAACAATTGAACCGGGAACAGAAGATCACCGTGGTCATGGTCACCCATGAATCAGATATGGCCGCATACTCGGACCGAATTGTTTACTTTGTGGACGGCCAGGTGGCAGACATTGAAAACGGACATGCCCCGACAGGAAAAGGAGGTCAGGACCGATGATCTGGAACACTTTTATCCTGGCTTTGCGGGGTATCCGGCGCAATGTCATGCGCTCGGTGCTCACCATTTTAGGCATCATCATCGGCGTGGCCGCCGTGATCACCCTTGTGACCATCGGCAACGGCACCACGGCCCAGGTGACCGAGCAGATCGCCGCCATGGGCACCAATGTACTTCTCATTAGCCCGGGCCAGCGCCATGGGCCCGGCGCGGCCTCGACCGCGCCCAGTTTTTCCGTTAAAGATGTCCAGGCCATTGAACAACATATCACTGATCTGGCCGGTGTGGCCCCGTCCGTATCCGTATCTGCCGTGGCCGTGGTGGGCAACCAGAACTGGAGCACCACTATTACCGGCACCACCAACGATTTTTTTGCGGTACGCAACTGGACCATGAAAGCCGGACGAGCTTTTTCCGAAAATGAGATCAACTCCGGACGAACCGTGTGTGTGGTGGGGGACACCATCAGGGAGAACCTGTTTGGGGACGGGGACCTTGTGGGGCAGAAACTTCGACTGGGCAAGGTATCCTGTCAGATCATAGGTCTTTTAGAGGCCAAGGGCAACTCCTCCATGGGCCGGGACCAGGATGATTGTGTGATCATGCCCATGAAAGCGGTCCAGCGCCGTTTTTCAGGCAACAAGGA
>NZ_JBFXHE010000497.1:0-2928 GCF_050177295.1 Desulfobacter sp. | reverse complement strand
CATAAACCAAATATCGAGGCGTTGGCCGGGTAAGGCATCTGCCACTTCAAAGGACCGCTTTTTAAGCCTGACCGTATTATTCAGGTAAACTTTGCACCGTCGCTTCATTCTAAATAACGGCTCGATCTCAATCGTTTCCGGCAGAGGGATGCAGGCACTTTGATGCCCAAGCCGTTTCTGCAAAGGGGTCATGCCCAGGCTGCCGTGAATACGCCGATGATAAGTCGACAGCCATTGTGAAAAGGCCTTGTTCAACCCGTCCAGCGTATGGGCCGGTGCGTTTTTGCCCTCAAGGAACTGATCCCGGACGGTCCGGAAGAATCGTTCCACTTTTCCCCTTCCCCTGGGCCAGCCAGGCGGCGTATGGATCAGATGGATACCCAGATTGGCACAGACAAATTTAAGATGCTTGCTTGCGTAACAGGCACCGTTATCCGTATAAAACCGGCGCGGCTTGCCATGGGTTCGAACGGCTGCCATCAGTTCCATCATCATTACCTCGGTGCCCTCACTGGTAAAAAAGCCGGCATGAACCACATATCTTGTGGCATCGTCGATAATGGCATGCAGATAGGTTTTGCGTTTTTGGCTGTTCATTCTAATCTTGGGTCCGTGAAGGAAGTCTGCAGTCCACATTTGACCAAAGAACTGATATTGAAAGGGCCGAGCCGGATCATGCACCGTCAAATTGGGATCGCGTTGAAGGTTGCATGTCCGGGCAAATCGATAAAGCGTGGAACGGGCCGGAGACTGCATATCCCAGACGTTGTCCTGAACCAGCTGTTCGATCAAACGGGCAAAAGTCCATCTGGGATGTTCCTGCCGCAGTTGAAACAAGCGGTCCGAGATCGCCTTGGGTACGGCATGATGGGTGCCGGTGTTTTTTCTTTGGGCATCGTTTAACGCCGGCAGGCCGCCGTTCCGATAACGATAAAACCATTTTCTGAGGGTTTCCGGAGAAAAGGACACAAATTGACCGTCAGGCCGGCGATATTGAACCCCGGCAATTCTGATCAGTGCCTCCTCCATGGTCTCTACCTCTTCATCTCGATGAAGAAGACTGCTGATAATGCCGTATCGCCAGACAGCGAGATCGGCTGGGTCAGGTGTTGACATGACCACCTCCTTAATTGAGAGTTGAACCTGGTGGAATATCAACATAACCGACTGTAATTTAACAATGTATGTTTTGTGTTGATGGCAACTTAACCCATCTCCCAGGGAAAAAACTCTGGGAAAAATCCCTGGTAAAGTCCGGCCAAAAGAAGGGCGGGTCCGGTCCCCATTCGGCAACAGTCTTTTCCCGGGAAAACCAGGGCATGAATTTTTGACAAAAGATCCTGAGCCGTTTGGCAACACCCCGGGTGCACCCAAAAAATCTTGCCGCCTGAGCCTGGTTCATTCCAGCATTGACTATGGCTGCGCAGCAACATATCGCCTCAAAGGTGTGACGGACGACCGGCATAATGGACTCAGGAAGAACAGAAAAACTTTTCCATGGACACAGGGGAGATTTGCACAAATAGCGCTGAATCCTAATTTCTGTGTTGCTTCTTGGGTGATTTCGCGGATAGGTTCCGTTACGGATGGTCAAAGAACTCGAACAATGGCAGCAACGAACCTGTTGTTTTTCCTTGGCAGATGACTGATTTCTTATTATGCTTTCTTTCATAAGCAGGGTCGGGGTTGTGGTGGCGATGGTTTTGGCGAACTTAATCTATACCACAATCCCCCCCTCTTATCCCCCCCCAAAGGGGGGAGGAGGATGCCAAGGCATCGGGCGGTTCCTGCTGTCTACAGATATGCCTGTTCTTTTTTAGAAAATCTTATTCAACAAGCTCATTATTTTCTCAGAAAATGTAACGATAGGTGGGATTTATAGATGATGTAGAGGTACTGTAGGGAGAAAATTTACAAAGGGCTTTTCAAAGGAAAAATTATTGAGAGAAAGGTGGTGTCAGATGTTGTAATGATCTCACTGAGATGGTGTCAAGTCATCTTCATCCAGTAGCAGTTGATCAAATATCATGCTTGATCAGACATGAGTTCTTTGCATTTTGGGTATAGACTTTGGCTAACTACCTGAATTCATAACCACATGATTTTAAATTTTATTTCTCTTGGTATTGATGATTTTAATGAGTTATGAGAACTCATGATTCTTGAGGTGTCTCAAAAATCGCTGTTTATCGTCTCCTATTTTTGTATAATATTAAAGCCGTTTAAATATATTTTATGAAATTCAAACAATTCCATTAAGGAACTCAAAGATATTCCAAAGTCATTTAAATCAAGCCAATCGAAGGAGGATAGTTTTTCATCAAAGGTAACCTGGTCATCATAGTGCCGGTAGCCGTCCTCAATATATTGAGACTTGATGTATAAAGGTTGAGGTTTGAATTTATCCCCATAGGTATAGAAATCTATTCGCCGCTCCCTAAGGTTGATCTTGATCCTTTCCATAAGCAGAGGCAGAGGTTTACCTTCGAAATCATCATACCTCATCAACGAAATTTTATTTGACTGCATGTGGATTTTTATCAGGTCAACTTCAAATAGGTCTCCATAAAGCTGAGTTGCACAGCCGATATAAGTCCTTAAAATTGGAGAAAGCCGATTGACATAATCAATATGTATAGTCCACGAGTGCTCCCCTTGCATTTTACAGTATTCAATCTTTCATGGGCTTTTTGACACTCAGATTTAATTGTTTCGGTTTTTCCTACTGAAAAGAGAAGATCTGTTGCTTCCATCACAGCATCTGTGTATTTGTTGAAGAAATGCTTGATATCCTTTTGTGAGTGCGGACTCAAAAAATGATGGAAAAATTCGCTAAAATGGTCCAGAAAAGTGATGGGAAAAGAGAGGAGCCCCCTCACGTTTCTTGCCCGATGCGTTGATGGAGGGCTCCTGCCACTTTAACCAATG
>NZ_JBFXHE010000496.1:0-2933 GCF_050177295.1 Desulfobacter sp. | reverse complement strand
TCCACAAACACGGCGGCAGGGGCCATGCAGCCGAAATCAACGGCAGTTCCGGCCCAGTCCAGGACAATGGCCTGGACCGGACCTGTATATGCTTCTTTTCTTATAAACAGACTCATACATCACTCCTTTTTAATCCCTGACAGGGAATTGGCGGGTTAAATAAGACCCGAAATCATATTCAGGCCCTACCCCTCTTTCCAGGCCTGGGTTCTTGCCTTGAGTTTTTTTGTACACAACAAAAAGAGCAGGCGCACCACAATATTGGTGAAAACGACCAGAACGGACATGGCACAGGCAGATGCGGTGTCCCCGGCATCATCCATGTTGGCAATGGCCACCGAGGCCAGGGGGATATCTGCGGAATAGAGAAAAATCACCGCCGATACCGTGGCCATGGAATTGACAAAGTAGTAGGAAGCCACCTCCAGCACCGCCGGCAGCGACACCGGCAGGGTGATCCTGAACAGCGTTTTGTAAAACGGCACCCCCATGGCGTCCGAGACATGTTCAAATTCAATGTCCATCTGTTTGAGCGCCGTGGAGGCCGTTAAAAACCCCATGGTGTAGAAATGGACAATATTGGACAGCACTAAAATGGCCATGGTGCCGTACAGAAAATTAAAGGGATTGGGGACAAACATCCTGAAAAGATCCCAGCCCCGGGCATTGTAGAAAAAGATATAGGCCAGGCCGATGACAAGCCCGGGAAGCGCCAGGGGCAGAATGGACAGGAAATAAACAGTATGGCGGCAGCGGTCCCAGACCCTGACCTTTTCCACCAGAAAGGCGGTGAAAAAGGTGACCGCCGTTCCCAGAACCGCCGAATACAGGCCCATGCGCATGGAGTTGAAAAAGGCGGCATACCCGCCCCCGCCCATGCCGGTGAACCGGTAATGGGACAGCCCCAGGGAAAGTTTATAAGGCCACACCTTGACCAGGGAGGCGTAAAGCGCTGTGCCGTAAAAGGCCAGGATTGAAAAGACCACAATGCCGCAGCAGGCCAGGGCCAGATTATCCCGCAACGCATCGGGTTTGTTGACCAGGGGCACGGATTTGGCCGCAATCATGGCCACCTGGCGCTGCTGGATGATCCGGTCGATGATAAATGCCATGCAGGTGGGAATGAGCAGCACCATGGAGACCACAGCCCCCATGATAAAATTCTGCTGGCCGATTACCTGTTTATAAATATCAGTGGCCAGGATGTTGAAGTTGCCGCCCACCACTTTGGGCGCACCGAAATCAGTGAATGCCAGGATGAAACAGACAAAAAATGCAGACACCAGTCCGTATTTGATACCGGGCAGGGTTACGGTGAAAAAGGTGCGCACCCGGCCGGCCCCAAGGGAGGCCGCAGCCTCATAAAGCCTTGCGTCGGTCACGGCCAGGGCAATGGATAAAATCAGCATGGCCTGGGGAAAGGTGTAGATCACTTCCGAGACAATAATCCCGAAAGAGCCGTACAGCGGCAGCTTTATCCCGGGAATGGCCCCGAAAAAACCGGTGGTGATCAGCCCCTTGCGGCCAAACAGATAGATCAGGGCAATGCCGTTAAGCAATGTGGGGGCAAACAGCGGCATCAGGGCCAGGGATTTAAACAGCCACTTGGCCGGCATGCAGGTCCGTGTCAGGCACCAGGAAAATGCAAATCCCAACGACACGGCAATGGCCGTGGTGGCAAAGGCCACCATCAGACTGTTGCCGATGGACCGGGACAGTGAAGGTGACTTGAAATAGGCCACAAAGTTGGCAAGGCCCGCAAAATTGCCCTGGTTATCTGACAGGCTTTTGAGCAACAAGGTACCCAGGGGCAACACCACCACCACAATAAGCCACACCAGGGCCAGAAGAATCAGCACCCGTTTGACCGCTTCGCTTCCCAGGATCTGATCCGGTCTCTGATCCAGTCCCTGATTCAGAATCCGGCCCGGGCCCGGACCGCCGCCAGGACCATCCATGACCCCGGCCCGGCTATCCATGGCACCGGACCGCCTGGGGCGGGTCTGTGTCAACCCAGTCAGAGGATTCAAGACCGGACCGGCCGTACACCATCACACGGTCCGGGGGAAAAACCAGATGGACCGGCCGGTCCACGGTGAGCCCCAGGGTTGCAACCACCTCACCCGGCACATCCACATTTACCAGGGGCAATCCCCGGGTCTGGAGGGAAAATGCTAGTCTAAAAATGTGACCCCGGTACTCCATGGTTTTCAGCACAGCGGGAAACGCGTTCTGCCCTGCCTTGTCCAGTTTTTTCACCTTGATATCCTCGGGCCGGATGGCCAGGGTCGCCGTGTCCGCATCCCCAAGGTCCAAAGCCTGGCTGCTGCCCGGGGCCTTGATTGTTTTTCCGGCCACCTCAAAAAAGTGGTCCCCTACCCTGGCAGCGCCTTTAAAAAAATTCATGGAGCCGATGAATGAGGCCACAAACGGCGTGGCAGGGGTCTGGTAAATCTGTTCCGGGGTGCCGTCCTGGATCAGTTTTCCGCCGTTCATGACCAGGACCCGGTCAGCCATGGTCAACGCCTCTTCCTGGTCATGGGTGACCATGATGGTGGTGACCCCCAGTTTTTGCTGAAGCATGCGGATCTCCCGGCGCAGACGGACCCGCACCCGGGCGTCCAGGGCAGACAGGGGCTCGTCCAGCAAGAGCAGATCCGGCGAAAGCGCCATGGCCCTGGCCAGGGCCACCCGCTGCTGCTGTCCGCCGGAGAGCTGGGAAGGAAACTTATGGCCCATACCGGTGAGACCGGTTAAGTCCATGAGGCCTGCCACCTTTTTGTTGATCTGATGCCTGGAAAACCGCCCCCGAAGGCCGTAGGCAATATTTTTCTCTGCATTCAGATTGGGAAACAGGGCATAGGATTGAAATACAATGCCCACATTCCGCTTGGAAACCGGCATGCCTGTGACATCGCGCCCATTGATCAGCA
>NZ_JBFXHE010000495.1:0-2990 GCF_050177295.1 Desulfobacter sp. | reverse complement strand
TGCAGCTGTTTTTATCCAATACCACCATTGGGTCTTGGCCTATATCGAATATAGCCCGCACGAGTTCCCAAGCGTTTTCCGCTTCTTTTAATGAATCTTCAAGCTGGTTATTGACTTTCTTTTGATCGTCAATGCTTGTAAACGTCATCACAGCGCCGTCGATTCGGTTGTCCCTGGTACGGTAGGGTATGATGCGCATGTTGAACCATCTCCCTTCATCGGTTTGCACTTCGGTTTCAACGGGTGTCAAATACTGCAGGACTTTTTCCAGATCTCTAATCATGTTGTCGTATTTCAGGTTACTGGCAACATGCCGGATAGGTCTGCCGATATCTGTGGGAATGAGGTTGACTATCATCGTGGCTTCAGGTGTAAACCGCCGAACCTGCATGTTATTGTCCACAAAAATATTGGCGATTTCCGTACTGTTCAGCAGGTTGCGCATGTCATCATGCGCTGCCGACAACTCTTCCACTTTGCCTTGAAGTTCGGCATTAACCGTTTGAAGCTCTTCGTTCAGCGACTGAAGTTCCTCCCTGGAGGAGTCCAGTTCCTCGTTGGTGGACTGCAGCTCTTCGTTGGCCGACTGGATTTCCTCATTGGTTGATTTGAGCTCTTCATTTGACGATTCCAGCTCTTCGATAGTCGTCTGATGACTTTCCCTGGTTGTCTGCAGCTCCCGTTCCAATTCAGCAATGCGCGTTGATGCAAGCGAGGAGTCATCTTTACCGGCGTGGTCCCCTGTTTCGTCCATGGATTCGGATTCGATATCCTCAAAAACCACAAGTAACCGTCCGGCAAGCTCATTGGGTTTCTTTAAAGGGCAAACATGCAGATCAATCAGTTGATAATCACCGTTGGTTTTTACAGACAGTCTTTTTTTGGTCACTTGAACAGCTGAGGATCTGGCAGCCCTCAGGGCGGCTGAGAGCTCTATGCGCAGCCCCTCACGCACCATATCCAGGATGTTGTTGGTGACAGGGCCGCTCGGTGTCTCAAGGTATTTACCGGTCCGACCCTGTATATTTATGATGTCGCCATTGCTGTTCGTAAGAACGGCAGTTGGGGCAAACAGCTCCAACACCACCTTTTGTGTCAGATAGCTGGTGTCGAACGCTTTGTTTTGAGGATTCGCAGCCGATGAATCCTGGGGAGGTTCCAGAACCAATGGACCCGTGGGAAAATTGACGATCTGTCGTATGGCTTTAGGCACTTCCCGACGCCTGAAAATTCGCCATTTTTTATTGATGGTTTCGAACAGATCCGTTGCGCTTCCTATGGTTTCTGAAGATCCCAGCATAAGAACGCCCCCCGGGATCAGTGTATAGTGAAACAGGGGCAGCAGCTTTTTTTGTGCGTCCGTATTCAGGTAAATCAGCAGATTCCTGCAGCAGATGAGGTTCAACCGGGAAAACGGCGGGTCCTTGATAACATTCTGGACGGAAAAGACCACACAATCGCGAATTTCCTTTCGTATACGGTAAAAATCTCCCTCTTGAATGAAGAAACGATTCACACGCTCCTCGCCCAGATCCGCTTTGATACTGCACGGGTAGACACCTTGACGGGCTTTGCTGATGGCCCGGTTGTCAATATCCGTACCAAATATTTGCAGGTTTATCCGGTTTGAAGTCTTGTCAAGGACCTCTTTTAATGTAATGACCAAAGAATACACTTCCTCACCGGTTGAACATCCCGGAATCCAGGCTCTGAAGGTGGCGTCAGGCATCAGGGTCTCTAAAAGGTCCGGCAGGACATCTGTTTTCAGCACGTCAAAGGATTCCGGATCACGGAAAAAACTGGTCACACCAATCAACAGCTCTCGAAACAGGGCGTCTGTTTCGTCGGGATTTTCCCTTAAATAGCGCATATAATCTTCGTGACTGCTGATATGGTTCAGATTCATCCGGCGGCTGATGCACCTGAGAATTGTATTGCGCTTATAGGATGAAAAATCATGACCGACATGTGATCGGAGAATGGCATAAATTTTATGTATCCAGCCATCTTCCTTAACGGGAAGCTGAGCCGGGATATCCTGGGACTGCCGGGCAGCGTGTGAAAAATATCGGATGAGTTTTTCAGGCATGTCCGCCGGAGCCATGATCATATCAACAATTCCGGTATTGATTGCACTGCGGGGCATACCGTCATATCCGGCCGAGTCCTCGGATTGAACAAATACAAGCCCGTTATGAACTTTGATCTCTTTAATACCCAGTGTGCCGTCTGTGCCCATACCTGACAGCACAATTGCAGCTGCATTTTCTCCCTGATCCTGGGCAAGCGACCGGAAAAAGTAATCAATAGGCAGCAGACCCCTCTTTGTTGTCATATCCAGAAGTTGAATTTTTCCGTTGTAAACTGAAATATCCTTATTAGGAGGAATGACATATGCCCTGTTCGGCTCAAGGGGCTCTTCATCTTTTGCGGCTGACACCGGAATTGATGTTGTTTTTTGAAGCAGTGCCGGCATAAGGCTCGGCTGGTTCGGGGTCATATGTACCAGAACAATAAAAGCCATTCCGCTGGTTGGCGGAACCTTTGTAAAAAATGCCTTTAATGCTTCCAATCCCCCGGCGGACGCCCCCAATCCCACAACAGGAAATGATTTTAGTGCTGATTTTCTTTCAATACTGCCGGTTGCTTTTTTCCCCTGGGTTTCATGACTTTTTGATTTCGATTGCGACAATTGGGTTTTTATCCCTTTCTTTTTAGGCCCTGTAACCTATTTTAGCACTTCGCACTTCACTATACCAAAATTATAGGACGGCACAATATTTTTCCGGCCAGGGAAGTTTAAAATAAAAAGGGATCTCCTATCACGGATACGTTTGTCCGAACCCGAGAGCAGGAATCGCGCATCTACTCCTCCACGGTCCGATACCAGGCTATAGTTGCTCCGGAACCGGTTTGAATAATTGATCAAGGTGGGGCCGCCCGGGTCAGAACTCCCTTCTTCCGGCCCGGGTCGTATTTACACCAATGTT
>NZ_JBFXHE010000494.1:0-3023 GCF_050177295.1 Desulfobacter sp. | reverse complement strand
TGTAAATTTTCACATTATTTCGGACTGGTTTAATCACAATAAAACGGATCGAAATGTTCGAAAGACTGTGAAAATAATGGCGGGTTAAAAAGTGTGTTTCAGTTTTTTAATCACATAATCACGCTTTATTTCTCCAGAAAAAAAGGGAAATAACGCCGTCAGGCGTTAAATCCCAGCATCCGCAGAAGCGGCAAAAACAATCTCTTCATCAATAAGATCTGTTTGTTTTTGAAAGGCAAGAATCAGACACTGGGTAACCAGATTACCGACTAATCGCGGATAACCACCAGTGGATGATGAAATGGCTTCATAAGCATTCTCGTTGATCAGATTCCGTGAAACACCGGCATGCTTAAACCGGTGTTTGATATAATCCCGAACCTCATCCGGTGTAAGCGGCGAGAAATGAAACCGGGTCACCAGCCGCTGATCAAGCGACCGGTTCTGGTTTAAGGCCAGTCGGTTGGCCAGCGTCGGTAAACCGGTGAGAATCAGAATAAAAGGATTACGTTTATCCATGTCAAAGTTAAAAATGATGCTCAGATCGTGAAGAAACTGGGCTGAAGCCGACTGCATCTCATCCAGGATAAAGACCGGCGTGATGCGGCGTTTATCATAAAGATCCGTAATGGCGTTCTGAATCTGAAAAAACAGCTCCACTTTTCGAAATTTTGGCTGTTCCCCAAGCGAAAACGCCAGACCCCGGTAAAAATCCATGGTTGTCCCGGAAGACATCGGGAAATACATGACCTTATATAACGACGGATTCAAACTGTCGGCAAAGACCCGCAGGGTCGATGTTTTACCAACCCCGGGGTCCCCAGTAATCAGACCAAAACCGCGGGTGGTTTTGAGATAATCCAGTCGGGCTAAAACTTCCTTGTAAGCTTCAGATTGAAAGAGCATCGATGAATCAATGCCCTTGTCAAAGGGCGCCTGCTGGAACCCGAAAAATGATTTATACATGAGGAACACCGCCTAACGCGCTGTAGCTGATAGCATTGTTATTGCGTTTGGCAATGGCGTTGTCCGTCATGATGACTTTTTTGCAGGTAAGAATCCGGACACTGTTTTCATAAATATAGATTTCATCCGGACATTCATTGGGATAACGGATATCCACGCTCTTACCAATAAACATCGGCGACGCTTCGAAAAGGGCGTTGTGCAGCGAAATGGTGGCATCCGACTTGACCTTTCTGGTCACCCGGATCAGAAAGGCTTCATCAATAATTCGGGGATCAGAGAAATGCTTAATCCGGTCACTCCCCCGCATATAAAAGACCATCGGCGCTTCATTGAGACTCGAATGAACCTTATGATGATAATCCCGAGCCAGCCAGGCCTCAAAGCGTTGGTTGAGGACCTCCAGATCCATCAAGTCAGCATCCGTCAAAAGTGGATAGAAACGGCTGCGGACGGTTTTGAAAAAGCGCTCGATTTTGCCCTTGCTTTTGGGATCATAAGGCTTGGTGTTGACCAAGGCAATACCCAGGGTGGCACAGGAAGTATTCAGTTGGTGGGAACGGAAAATCTTGCCATTATCCGCATAAAGCATGGTGGGCTTGCCACAGGTAAGTAAAGCCGATTTAAGGACATGAAGGAGATCTTCATTCTTCTCAGCCAGCATGAACTGAGCCCCGGTAATCCGCCGGGAAGCATCATCGATAAAAGCGATCAGATAGGTTTTGCGTTTTTTACCGTTAAGAGTCAGATACGGGCCATGGGAAACATCGGTCTGCCATAGGGTGTTGATATCAATATGGGCAAACCGGCGGCGGTCAGATGTATCCGCCTGGGATGGCTTTAACAGTTGATGTTTTTTGAGCAGCCGATACACCGTCGAATAGGAACAGTCAGAGCTGGTGAAGTGGCCTTCATGAATGAGCCACTCATGGAACAACTTCACTGATAAATGGATGTTTTCCGTTCGCAGCGTAAGGAGTAGTCTGGCCGATTCTGCCGGTAACGCCCGGGACGAACCCTTGTCCGTCCGAACCTTGGGCTTAAGCGCATCAAAACCATGGCGCCGGTACAAACGGTGCCATTCCAGCAGGGTTTTACGGTTGTAGGTGCGGATGCCATAATGCGGGACATCATGGGTTTTGGCACTGACCTCATCCAGATAAGCCGTGTGGTTCGTGATGGTATCCGTAAGTAACGGCGCAATCAGGCCATAGCGAAATAAAGCAATCAATTCTTTGTCTTTTTCAGTCATTGTAAAAACCTCCGATTTTAATGAGTTGAGGTTTTAAGGATCCATAAAACCAGATAATCAGAGAATAACGGATCAATCGATAAAAGGCAAAGCAAAAGCTCTGTGGGACAAATAGTTCTTCAAAAAAATAGGGAAGGATGGTACAATTAAAGTGCCATAAATCCTATCTTAAAATGATCGTGATATCTTTTGCCGAAGATGTGGGGCTTCCCCACCGAGTAGACCATTTCAAGAAGCTTTATGGCTTTTTTATGCCCAAAATCAGGAAAGACGATTAAAGGATCATGACAGATGCGAAAATACTCAATCAGCCGGTTCAGACAAAAAAGGAAACGCCGGGTGATAAAGTGCCGATGCTGATGCGCTAAAGCGCAGGCTGAAGGAATCCTGTTTAAAAAGGCCCAAAGCAGTTCCAGCAGAAATGGAAGGGCCAGCTGAAACCCGGGATGGCAAAAAGAAGGCAGAATACTCACTGTCTTACCGCAATGGATACAGTAATGGCGTTGGACCGGAATGGCGAAGACATCCTCATACCAGATCACATGCCGGTGATAGATACCATGAAGATGAAGCCGCCTGCACGAATGACAATGAGGACAGCTGTCGATGCGAACTTTTTCAGCGGTGTAGAATTCGTTGATATAATCCAGCGGGTGGTCAGAAAAGTGTTCCAGATAAACCATGGTTTGTGCTTCCTTAAAGTGACTAATGATTAATCATTATACCATAATTGAAAAGCCAGGTTTAGCTGGAATAATTTGATTAAATCAGGACTTTTGGGACTCTTATAATTTGCTAATTAACA
>NZ_JBFXHE010000493.1:0-3026 GCF_050177295.1 Desulfobacter sp. | reverse complement strand
AACATTGGTGTAAATACGACCCGGGCCGGAAGAAGGGAGTTCTGACCCGGGCGGCCCCACCTTGATCAATTATTCAAACCGGTTCCGGAGCAACTATAGCCTGGTATCGGACCGTGGAGGAGTAGATACGCGATTCCTGCTCTCGGGTTCGGACAAACGTATCCGTGATAGGATATCCCCCCTTTTTATTTTAAACTTCCCTGGCCGGAAAAATATTGTGCCGTCCTATAATTTTGGTATAGTGAAGTGCGAAGTACTAAAATAGGTTACAGGGCCTAAAAAGAAAGGGATAAAAACCCAATTGTCGCAATCGAAATCAAAAAGGCATGAAACCCAGGGGAAAAAAGCAACCGGCCGTATTGAAAGAAAATCAGCACTAAAATCATTTCCTGTTGTGGGATTGGGGGCGTCCGCCGGGGGATTGGAAGCATTAAAGGCATTTTTTACAAAGGTTCCGCCAACCAGCGGAATGGCTTTTATCGTTCTGGTACATATGACCCCGAACCAGCCGAGCCTTATGCCGGAACTGCTTCAAAAAACAACATCAATTCCGGTGTCAGCCGCAAAAGACGAAGAGCCCCTTGAGCCGAACAGGGCATATGTCATTCCTCCTAATAAGGATATTTCAGTTTACAACGGAAAAATTCAACTTCTGGATATGACAACAAAGAGGGGCCTGCTGCCTATTGATTACTTTTTCCGGTCGCTTGCCCAGGATCAGGGAGAAAATGCAGCTGCAATTGTGCTGTCAGGTATGGGCACAGACGGCACGCTGGGTATTAAAGAGATCAAAGTTCATAACGGGCTTGTATTTGTTCAATCCGAGGACTCGGCCGGATATGACGGTATGCCCCGCAGTGCAATCAATACCGGAATTGTTGATATGATCATGGCTCCGGCGGACATGCCTGAAAAACTCATCCGATATTTTTCACACGCTGCCCGGCAGTCCCAGGATATCCCGGCTCAGCTTCCCGTTAAGGAAGATGGCTGGATACATAAAATTTATGCCATTCTCCGATCACATGTCGGTCATGATTTTTCATCCTATAAGCGCAATACAATTCTCAGGTGCATCAGCCGCCGGATGAATCTGAACCATATCAGCAGTCACGAAGATTATATGCGCTATTTAAGGGAAAATCCCGACGAAACAGACGCCCTGTTTCGAGAGCTGTTGATTGGTGTGACCAGTTTTTTCCGTGATCCGGAATCCTTTGACGTGCTGAAAACAGATGTCCTGCCGGACCTTTTAGAGACCCTGATGCCTGACGCCACCTTCAGAGCCTGGATTCCGGGATGTTCAACCGGTGAGGAAGTGTATTCTTTGGTCATTACATTAAAAGAGGTCCTTGACAAGACTTCAAACCGGATAAACCTGCAAATATTTGGTACGGATATTGACAACCGGGCCATCAGCAAAGCCCGTCAAGGTGTCTACCCGTGCAGTATCAAAGCGGATCTGGGCGAGGAGCGTGTGAATCGTTTCTTCATTCAAGAGGGAGATTTTTACCGTATACGAAAGGAAATTCGCGATTGTGTGGTCTTTTCCGTCCAGAATGTTATCAAGGACCCGCCGTTTTCCCGGTTGAACCTCATCTGCTGCAGGAATCTGCTGATTTACCTGAATACGGACGCACAAAAAAAGCTGCTGCCCCTGTTTCACTATACACTGATCCCGGGGGGCGTTCTTATGCTGGGATCTTCAGAAACCATAGGAAGCGCAACGGATCTGTTCGAAACCATCAATAAAAAATGGCGAATTTTCAGGCGTCGGGAAGTGCCTAAAGCCATACGACAGATCGTCAATTTTCCCACGGGTCCATTGGTTCTGGAACCTCCCCAGGATTCATCGGCTGCGAATCCTCAAAACAAAGCGTTCGACACCAGCTATCTGACACAAAAGGTGGTGTTGGAGCTGTTTGCCCCAACTGCCGTTCTTACGAACAGCAATGGCGACATCATAAATATACAGGGTCGGACCGGTAAATACCTTGAGACACCGAGCGGCCCTGTCACCAACAACATCCTGGATATGGTGCGTGAGGGGCTGCGCATAGAGCTCTCAGCCGCCCTGAGGGCTGCCAGATCCTCAGCTGTTCAAGTGACCAAAAAAAGACTGTCTGTAAAAACCAACGGTGATTATCAACTGATTGATCTGCATGTTTGCCCTTTAAAGAAACCCAATGAGCTTGCCGGACGGTTACTTGTGGTTTTTGAGGATATCGAATCCGAATCCATGGACGAAACAGGGGACCACGCCGGTAAAGATGACTCCTCGCTTGCATCAACGCGCATTGCTGAATTGGAACGGGAGCTGCAGACAACCAGGGAAAGTCATCAGACGACTATCGAAGAGCTGGAATCGTCAAATGAAGAGCTCAAATCAACCAATGAGGAAATCCAGTCGGCCAACGAAGAGCTGCAGTCCACCAACGAGGAACTGGACTCCTCCAGGGAGGAACTTCAGTCGCTGAACGAAGAGCTTCAAACGGTTAATGCCGAACTTCAAGGCAAAGTGGAAGAGTTGTCGGCAGCGCATGATGACATGCGCAACCTGCTGAACAGTACGGAAATCGCCAATATTTTTGTGGACAATAACATGCAGGTTCGGCGGTTTACACCTGAAGCCACGATGATAGTCAACCTCATTCCCACAGATATCGGCAGGCCTATCCGGCATGTTGCCAGTAACCTGAAATACGACAACATGATTAGAGATCTGGAAAAGGTCCTGCAGTATTTGACACCCGTTGAAACCGAAGTGCAAACCGATGAAGGGAGATGGTTCAACATGCGCATCATACCCTACCGTACCAGGGATAATCGAATCGACGGCGCTGTGATGACGTTTACAAGCATTGACGATCAAAAGAAAGTCAATAACCGGCTTGAAGACTCATTAAAAGAAGCGGAAAACGCTTGGGAACTCGTGCGGGCTATATTCGATATAGGCCAAGACCCAATGGTGGTATTGGATAAAAACAGCTGCATTGTCATCGCCAACACGTGCTATTCAACGCTTA